>CAMVBZ010000006.1 GCA_947165815.1 uncultured Clostridia bacterium | reverse complement strand
TTCTATAATCTAACTAAAATAATATGTCCAACTTTTTGGGTTCATACCAAATCGCCTGGGTTTTCTTTATTCTCTTCTAATGTTTCTTCTATGGGTTCTTCTGGTTGTTGAGGTTCATCTTCTTCACTATCTTCCACTATTTGTTTCTTCTCTCTAATCTTTCCTTGTACAACCTCTATAATCTTCACTACGGCTGGGCTTAATAAAATATTGATACCCAACTCGATAAAGAAGTTGAACCCTACTATTCCAACGAATACAAAGGCTATAGCGGCTGTGCTATCATCTAAGCCAAATACTTCTTTAATAGTATTAAGACCAACAAGGCAACCAAGTATGAATAACCCTGTATTTATTATAGGTGCACTAGCAGCTGCCACATATGTTGCTACTACTGGATGCTTCTTTGCAATGAGTTTATAAAACAATGCTGGGAAGAAACCTGCTGCTGTTGCCTTAATTAAACAAATAAAGACTATTAATACTGGAGATGTTAAGAATAATGGACTTTTTAATGAACCTATTATAGTAATGATACCAAAAGCAAGACCTAATAAAGCTCCAGCAAGTGGTCCAAGTAATATACCACCAACTACTATTGGAATTAAAACCAATGTAATTGATACAGGACCAAATGCAATATAATTGCTAACTACCTGCAAAACAATAACTAATGCAAGCAATATAGCAAAATACACTATCTTTTTAGTTGGAATTTTATTGGCTCTCATAATTAGCGATATTATATCACTAACATTTGCAAATACAAAACGAAAAAATGTTTTTTAAATCCTTTGATTTATGGTACTATGTTTACACTATGGCAAAACTAATATATCAAAACAACAAGCCAGTACTAAGTGGTGTTAAAAATATATTCTTTGATCTAGACGGAACTCTAATAGATAGTCTAGGTGTTTGGAGATATACAGACAGACTCTTCTTTGAACAACATGAAATGCAAATGCCAGAAGACTTTGTCCAAAAGACTAATGCTATGAGATATGAGGAAACTGTTCGTTATGCTGCAGACATAGTTGGTATTGAAGATATATCTGAATTACTTGTTACATGGCAAATAGAGGCAATAAAACAATATGAGACCACTATTCCTCTTAAAGAAGGAGTAATGGAATATCTAGAATATTGTGCTAGTAAAAATATTAATATGTATATTGTTACAAGTGGTAGCAAAGAGATGTATGAGCCATGTATTAAAAGACTAGGAATAGATAAATATATTAAGAAAGTTTTCTCCGCAAATGAGGTCGGAATAGGAAAACAAAGTGGCAAGATATACTCTTATGCTCTTAAAGAAATAGGAGCAAACATAGAAAATACTGTGCTTTTTGAGGATGCTGAAGATGCCATCAAAAGCGCTAATGAATTAGGCATTTTAACCATAGGAGTACAGGACGATAACAACAACCCGCTAAAAGACACGTTTTCACACATTCTTATACTTTATTCATTCAAAAATGCACCATTAATTATGGATTGTGTAAAATAATGACATCTTTATACACTATTAAAACATCCTAAAACCATCCATTTTTTCTTATTCAAAAAGTCTTGTATTTTTGTGTATTTTTATGCTCATTTTTCAAACATAAAGACTAATTGTTAGTCTTTAATTGCATAATTTTCCCTTATATGTTATTATGTTATCTAGGAGATTAAAAAACATGCTCACAATCTGTTTATATAGAGATATAAAGGAATCCGAAAAGTACAAAGCCTCTAAGTCCAGGCTTACTTTCCCTGTTGGTCTCGAAAATGATGTGAGATATGTTGTAGACACTCTAGATAATTCTGGATCACTTCTTATAACAGGTTGTTCTCAGTGTGGAAAGACAATGTTTTTAAAGTCTGTACTCCGTTCATTAATAGATAGGAACACCCAAGAGACTGCAGACTTCTATATCTTCACTAGAAAAGCGGACGAGTTGGATTCGTTTAGACATTATCCTCAGGTGGCTGGATTCACTTCAGACTTCGGAGATATGAATGATACACTCAAAGCGATCTCCATGGCAAAGACAGAGCCAGCCAACAAAGATAAATACACATTCATTTTTATTGATGAACTTGCAGACTATCTTGTCTCAGATTATGGCAATGATATTGCAACAAGAATATTCAATTTATCCAAGATGGAAAATGTCTATTTCATTGCTACAACAGAAGTTCCATCTATCTTCAACAGTTTAGACGAAAGTGAGTTTAGATCTTCAGACGAGGTATTAAGAGTTCGTAGAGTATTTAAGACTGTTGTTCTTGGTGTTTTACTAGACTCCAATGATGCATTTATTCTTACAAGACAACGCAGATATCCAAGAGAGACTGGCGAATGGATGATATTCAAAGCTGGACAAGATGAATACACCACAGTTGTAGGTGCTCTTATCCTCAGCAATGACTACTCTATCATAGATGAAGTAAACCGTTGCAGACATCCTGAACAAAGACCTAATACACCAGAAAACACACTTTATCTAGCTTGGGAGAAGTGTAGAAAGTACTTTCATGATAATAGAGAGCTTGCAAGACGTAGAACAAAAGAGGCTGAACAAGTACGTGAATTCATGGCACTTCACCTCACTGCTTACCTAGCAAGTACAGGCATGTATAGAGCCTCAACATTCCTTGCAAGGTACTGTGATTACACTAGACATAGTAAGGTTGTAGACATACTCTTAGATCCAGTTTATGAGCCACTATGGGACTTCAATCCATTGGATGGAAAACTAACAGATGAGATAGCAAGATTACTATTCATAGAAAAGTCTGCTGGAGAGCTTCCAGGGGCGCATTGGAATGGGTTAGTAGGAAGACTTGAACTTGCATATAGCACACCTTCCTTCCCTCTTAAAGCAACAGATACACTCATTACAGATATCATCAATGGAACAATGGGATGTATCCCTTGTTATGACACTCTATTTAAGCGCTCAATCGAAGCATTAAACAATGTTGAAGTTGTACCTGTCCTTCACCCAATTCTCTCTGAGGAGTCTTTCAGAGCCTTATGTAACTTCATGAGATATAACTCTGCAGACTTTGGAGACTTACTTGCATCCTCTGAATATGAGATGTATACACCTATGCGTTTATTGGATATGTATATGTGGCAAGTTGGTATTGATAGTTACAAGCAAGACTACTCTAGAAAGAGACCAGAGGTCCTGAAAAAGCAAGAGGCGTTGATTGAGGCTATGGACGCATTCTCACCCGAGAATATGACACCTGCCGAGGAAGACGATTCTACGGGCTTTACAGAAGATTAATTTATATACTTGTATATAAAAAATCCACAGTGGCGAACCATTGTGGATTATTTTTATTAAGTGTTGTTTTAGATTATGCGTCTAACTTCTTCCAAAGTGTTTTGTATGCTTTTTCGTTGTATACGATTGTATCCATATACTTCTCACCAAAGCTGTTAACTTCTAATGAATACTTTTCATACTTCTTGCCATCTAATAACTTGTTATAGATTATGTCGTAGATTGTCTTGCAATCTTCTAAATCTTTTGCATATGTTACAACATAGTTCTTTGGCAAGTTCTTAGATGTTGTATCTGTAATTGCTACGATTTGTGAATCTAATTCTGTTCCTGCTGGTGTTTCAAATGTGTATGCATTTTCATCATATGCTACATAAGAAGTCATAATCATGAAGATACCTGCATATCCGCCAGATGTTGAACCGCTATCGATGAAGCTGTCTGCAAATACGTAAGATCCATCTAATCCACCGATTGTGTATGAACCTACTCCATTCTTAATTAATGCTCTTGCTTGGTTTGTAAAGTCTGTTAAGAAGGAAGATGCAACTGAAGAATTTTCTGCTGGAACAAGATATCCTAATCCTCCATTATTGCTATCTGAAGATGTACCACCTGAGTCATCTCCAATTAAATATAACCATGCTGTAGCCATTTCACGATACCAGTAAACTGCTTCAACCTTTGTTAATGTTCCTGCTGTTACTGCATCATCAATAGCTTTAAAGCTATTGTAAACTTGTTCTACGATACCAATTTGTGCTCCATCTGTGAATGCTGGTAAATAAAGGATATTACCTTCGTCTGCACCGTCATGAATATATGGCATCTTTGGACATTCTTTGATGTTATAAATGATTGCCCAGTTTCCATCTTCATCTTTTCCGAATGTAGCGATTTGGTTGTAATCGTTATCTACTGTATAGTCATGTGAATGATCTGGATTTAAGCATGTACATTCATGGTTTGGATTTGTTTGTGGATCATATGCAACATAGTTGTCTACATCTTCTGTGTAGTATTCGCACTCTGCTGTAGAACTATAGTCTGGGTTAGAAATAGCAACTTTTACTTCTCTTAAGAGTTCATTTCTTCTTGCGATGATTTGGTCTTTGCTATATGTGCCATCTGTAACCATTTGTGTTAATTCTGCAACTTCATCATCTCCGAGTTTTAAGAGAATGTTAATTACGAATCCGTAACTATCTTGAGTATCTGTTACTGTATCATGTCCATAGTTTTGATAAATAGCGTCTGCAAGTGTTCCCTTGATTGCTGTTTCATAAGCAGAATCACTTGAACCATATTTTTCGATGTTTCCTGCAACTATTCTATTGTATTCTGCATCAACTTCTTCTTGAGAAACTGTTACATCATATCCTAATAATCTTTGATATTTGTTGAGAATCAAAGTCTTTAATTCGCTTGTGAGATAATAATCATAGCTTGTATATAATTTGCCAAGATTATCTTTTAATGTCTTCATTGCTTTATCAAAGTGAGCATTGATTTCTTCATCTGTTAATTCAAGATTTTCTTTTGCATCTGCTTTTGCTGTAGCTGCATATCCATCATCGAAGAACTTTAATGTTGCTGCAACGTCTGCATCTGTCTTTGCTGCTTTGATTTCTGCTTCTGTGTCGTATTTAGAATAATCGTAATTTGTTGTATCTTCTTCAGCCTTTGGTTTTTCTGTTCTAGCTGCCTTAGTTGGAACCCATTTTGCTTTGAGTTGTAAGTTTGAATTTATAGTTGCATCGGCACCAAATGGATAAAGTGTATCGGAGACTACACCATCCGTTACCTTATACCAACCCATAAATGTGTAACCACTCTTTGTTGGATTTGTTGGACGATCTGCTGCTTCGCCTTTAAGAATTGTTTGCTTTTCAACAGCTGAGCCACCATCTGAATCGAATGTTACATAGATAGCATTTTGTTTGTTATCTTTTGTAATCTTTGCGTGTGTATATACACCAGAGTCTGTTGTGGTTTGTGCACCCTTGTTTGCTTCTTCTTCCTCGATTAAGTCTTTAATTGCTGTTTCAAGTGAAGTTTGGAAGTCTTTATTAACTTTTTCAATTGCATCTATATATTCGAGATTAGATACAAATTGTTTTAATTCTAAGTTTTCTGGAGCACCAAGATTCTCAAGTTCAGCTATTTTTGCTTTTGCATAGAGAACTAATAATTCTCTTTGTGCAAGTGATTTAACAATATAATCTGCTGCTTGTTGATATGACATTCCATAGTATTGAACATAGGATGGTGCATATGAGTTAAAACTTGTTGTTAATTGTGCTTTTGTTATGTATGCAACTTGATTACCATATGTAATCTTTGCAACAGCTTGGTTTGCATCTCTTTCGTCATTCTTCTTGAATATCTCATCACATGCTACCAACATTGTTAGCATAAGGGATATTAAAAGAACTAATGCTAAGAGTGATACGATTTTCTTTTTCATTACATTTTCTCCGATTATTCTAAATATCATACTAGATATTATTTACTTTTTTGTATACGTATGTGCGTACATAAGTATAGGTATACAACATTATACATAGATTAGTAAATATTGACAACTTATTTTTACTTACTATACTTAACAGGGATTTTGTAAATATAAATAACCTATTTTTGTGGATAAATCCACAAATAAATACTATTTAAGCGTTTCTAACTTCTTCAAAGAAGTCTATTATCGAATCAAAAACTTCTCGGATGGTCTTCTTTTTGGTGTCAAAAATAAGGGATGGAGGAATGGTATTTGTTAGTATTACATCGTTTGGATGGTTAGCCACAGTTTTCATTAATGACTCATTTCTAAAGACATCTGTATCTGCAAATACAACACCTGCTGCACCTGGATTAATTACAAACTTTTTGACATTAAATGCCTCTAGCATATGTTTTACCAATGTTATGTCTATGAAATTTTTCATTGGCTCATCCAAATTACCATAACCCTCTACTAAATCTTTTATAAGGTCTTCTTTTTCTTTCTTTGTGTATATTGCGGATATTTGTCTATATAGTCTTGTTTTGTCTCTGCTTTCCACATAACCATCTCTAACAAATGCTGCAATATTTGCATTTATCTCTATTGGTTTCTTCTCTTTCTTAACTACGCCTGTCTTAAGTTCTTCTATAGCGTCATTGAGCATTTCAAGATACATTTGATATCCAACAGTTCTAATGTGTCCACTCTGTTCTGCACCTAGCAAGTTTCCTGCACCTCTTAAAGATAAGTCTGACATTGCTACCTTATATCCGGATCCTATTTCAGTATTATCCATGAGGGTTTGCAATCTCTTTCCTGCGTCTGGAGTTAAAACATATCCTTTTGGAATAGTTAGATATGCATATGCAAGTTTTCCTCTTCTTCCAACTCTTCCTCTAATTTGGTATAACTGTGAAAGACCAAACTTATGACTATCTAATACTATTAACGTATTAGCATCTGGGATATCTATTCCATTTTCTATGATTGTGGTGCAAATTAAAACATCTGCTTTCTTTTCATAGAATGCTGCCATTCTACTCTCTATTTCTTTGCCTGTCATTTGGCCATTGGCTGTAATGATTTTAATATCTGCTGGTAATTGTGCTCTTAAACTGTCTGCATATATGTCTAATTGCTCTATGTTATTTAATAGAATAAAGGTTTGTCCTTCTCTAGCCTTTTCTGAAATGATTGCATCTATAACGATTGAGTCTGTGTACTCTACAATGTATGTTTGAATTGGCAATCTACCTCTTGGCGCTGTTTCTAGCATAGAAATATCTCTTAGTCCGGATAATGCCATATTAAGAGTTCTTGGAATAGGTGTTGCAGATAATGTTAAAACATTAACGATTGGGTATTTATTCTTAATGGTCTCCTTATGTTCCACTCCAAATCTTTGTTCTTCATCTAGTACAAGCAAACCTAAGTCCTTAAATTCTATTTTGTTATTTAATCCTTTATGAGTACAAATAACCATATCTATATTTCCGGAATTTATCCCATCTATTGTATGTTGGTTCTCTGCACCTGTTTGGAGTCTAGTTAAAAGGGCAACCTTAACACCAAACTTTTCTGCTCTATCTTTTATATTTTCATAATGTTGTCTAGCAAGAATGGTTGTAGGGGCAAGTAACATTGCTTGTTTACCACCCATGACAGTTTTAAACATTGCACGGAACGCAACTTCAGTCTTTCCGAAGCCAACGTCTCCTATGATAAGCCTGTCCATAAGCTTACCAGTTTCCATATCTTTTTTGATTTCAGAAATGGCTGTTAATTGGTCTGGAGTTTCATCATATTCAAAGGCATCTTCAAAGGATTTTTGCCAGTCATTATCCTTGTCATATTTAAAGCCTTTCATGCTCTCTCTTTGGGCATATAGACTAAGTAAGTTGATGGCCAATTTTTTGACACTTTCCTTAACTTTTTCTTTCTGTTTGGCGAACTCTTTGCCGCCCATTTTATTAAGTCTTGGAGTGTCATGACCAACATATTTTTGAAGGTTATCTGTCTGGTCTGTTGGAACATAAAGTATGTCATCATCTCTAAATCTAATGATGTAATATTCCTTCTGTTCTGTGCCATTTTTAAGAATGGTTGTGCCATCACAAATTCCTATACCATGCACACGATGTACTACATAATCTCCTGGTTTTGGGTCTGTAAACATCGTTTTCTGCAAATTCATCACACTTTCGTGCTTCTTTCCTATACAATCTGTAAATCCAATTAAGGCTACCTTTTCATCTGGGTATATCACACCTTGAGTTATAGGCAAAGTGGTTATATAAATGCCTTCTTTTTCTTTAACATCTCTAACGATCTCTGATTCAATTCCGTTACGTTCTAAATTAGACGAAATGGTTGCTGCACTATCCTTGTCTCCACAACATAAAATAACTCTATATTTGTCTTGTTTAAAGAGCTTTAAATCTACTATAAATTTCTTCAAATCTAGGTAGTATTTTGCAACTGTTCTACACTTAATATTTATTAGTTTTTCCGGTTTCAAATGTGTGCCAAAAATACCTAAAGAAGCAAAGAGTAATACTCTGCATCTTTTAAGATATGCGTAGAATTGTTCTTCAATTAATATGGATAAGAAATGATCTTTAAGAATCTCCTTACTTTCCATTAATCTTGTATATCTACTTTCGAACTGAACTCTATGAACATGGATTGCATCATAGACCATCTTAGGTTCTTCTATAATAACTACTGGATACTGAGTAAATTCAAATAAGTTTACGTAATCCTCTGCAAAGAATGGAAGCGCCCAAAGAATTGAGCTGTCACAGGATCCTTCATGCAATAATTCCATCATCTCGCCAGCAATTGCAGACGTTTGAGATGCAGCAAGTAGTCTCTTCTTTGCCTTTTCGACTGTTTCAAAACTAATAAGGGCTTCACTGAGTGGTGCAATGTGGAGTTTATCTAATTCAGACTTACTCTTCATCGTTTCCAAATCTACAATCTTTATAGATTCTATGAGTTCATCAAAGAAACTAACTCTAAAGCACTCCCCATTATTAATACAAATATCCAAAACATCTCCACGAAGAGCGATCTCGCCTGGTTCGGCAACTACTTCCCCTCTAACAAACCCTGCATTTATTAGACTATTTACCAAGTGGGTTGGGTTTACTAAATCTTCAACCTTTATGTCTACAGAATATTTCTTAATAATTTCTGGTTTTGGGAATTTTTGAAGTGCCGTTTCTGCACTAATAACTAAAACATCTAGTTCTTTTCTTGCAAGTTTATCTAGTGTGGCAATTCTTTCTCTATTATCTTCGTTGCTTGTATAATTCTTTCTGTTAATAAGAATATCTTCTCTTTCTGGAAGGTATCCTGCCTTTATTCCCCATGAAGCTAGTTTTTCTTGCACACTTCTTGCAGCAAGTTTATCTGGAGCAATATATATCTTAAAGGCACCTATGCTAGCAGCGAGATGCATTTTTGCACCATCTGTAAGCTTATCTAACGCAAAGCAATTAAATTTAAAATTTGGATTACTAATATCATTCAATAATCCAAAACTTTTTCCTAAATTATTAAGTTCAAGTGGTTTAATTGTCATTATTTTGTGCCATCAAAAACGTTCACTCTTGCCATTATCTTGTCAAATGATTCACCTTTTATAAAATCTTCTATAACAGTTGCACCTTCTTTAATGCATTTTTCAAATATTGGTTTATCTGCATATTCAATTGGACTCAAGACAAAATCTAAAAGAGCAACTTCTTTATTCTTTAATTCTTCGTTTTGGAACCCTATTCTTAACCTCTTAAAATGCTCCATATTGTTTTCTGCAATAATATTGCGCATTCCATTGTGAGTTCCTCCACTTCCTTCGTAGCGAGCTCTCATGTGGCCCATTGGTATATCTGCGTCATCATAGATGACAAGTATATCATCCTCGTTCACATTATACTTGTTTACAAGCTTTTTAAATGCAACTCCAGACAAGTTCATATACGTTTGAGGTTTTGCAATTACGAAATCTTCTCCATTGATTTTTCCTTTAACTGTTTTTGAATCACAGTCTAGTTTTTTATCAAAGGATAATTTCTTTGCTTTTACAAAAGCATCCACAACCATAAATCCTAAATTATGGTATGTGTTTTTGTACTTCATTCCTGGATTTCCTAGTCCTATTATTAATTTCATACAAGCCTCACTATATATGGCGAAAGCACGCAAAAATTTACTCCTGCGTGTTAACATTTTTTATTACTATAAAAATTATATATCTAAACATTCTATTTTTCAACAAAAGTGTGATAAACTAAATACATGGATTTGAAATTTATGTTAAGAGCAATAGAGTTAGCCAAACAGGCAATTGAAACAGATGACGTACCTGTTGGTTGCGTTATTGTTAAGGATGGCGAAATAATTGCAGAATCTTCAAATATGAAAGAAGTCCAAAATGATGCCACTAAACATGCTGAAATGGTTGCTATAAGCAAAGCAACACAAGTCTTGGGTAATTGGTGGCTTGAAGACTGCGATGTCTACGTAACGCTTGAACCTTGTCCTATGTGTGCCGGCGCTATGATTAACTCTAGAGTTAAAAATCTATACTTTGGAGCTTATGATCCTAAAACTGGTGCAGCTGGTTCTAAGGTTAATCTATTTGAAGAAAGTCTATTTAACCATAATATAAATGTGGTTGGTGGAATTATGGCAGATGAATGTGGTGCTCTTTTAACAGATTTCTTTAAAAAGAAACGCCTCAAATAAATGAGACGTAACTTAATGATTTATTCAATCCCCTTAAATCATATACTAGTTTTCTTTTGATACTGTGTTGTCTTCTTCATCCTCTTCTATTTTTTCATCTTTTGCTTGAGTATATTTTGCAATATATTCGGCTGTTTTTGGATCGTTTAACATAGCATCTATTTTTTGCTTTTCCCATTTTGTCTTAACTGCTGGGATATAACTATATAACAAAAGCATTAAAACTATGAATGCAGAAATAATACCTGTAATACCTAATGCCAATTTTACAACTCTTTCAACACGATATAAGAATAGGATACCATCTGTTAAAATGCTAACTATTGCAACTGCAATAAAAATTATTAACAAAACATCCCAAACTTTTTTAGGTAAGTTATAAAATGGATTTGTCTTTTTGTCTCCCATATTTCCCCTCTCTTGTCTAAGTATTATAACTCAAAAACTAATAATCTTCAAGAATGATTATTTAGTTTGTGGTCCTCTATAGCCGTTTTCAGCTTGGAATTTTTCGATTTTGTTTATAACAGATAATACAACTTCTAATCCTGTACCAACTGTATCTTTATCGAAACGGTCTGCTGTATCTCTAAATGTGTGATAGTAGTATGTAAGCATTGGGTTTTGAGCTGCAAATGTTACAGATTTAATTCCTGCTCTTGTCATTGGAGTTGAGTCCGAACCACCAACTGGATTATGAATGCAACCACCAGATTTTGATTCGATGCCCATTTCTGCAAATGTATCTTTGAACATCTTTTCAAGGTCTGTATCAAAACGACAGAATTGCCAATCGTCCTTAATTACAACTTCGAAATAATCCTTATCTGCAACTGAGTCTATGTTAATATTCCATGCGTTCTTAAGAATATCTTCGCCTTTATGTTCTTCGCCAAATGCCATAGATCCTCTTAAACCTGCTTCTTCTGAACCAACATTGAGGTCTATGATTCTACAATTCTTTGGCATCTTATCTGGGTTGTCATGGAAATATTTTGTTACTGCATAGCTTAATGCTATACCTGTAGCATTATCCATTGCGCCACGAGATGCGTTTTCTGGGTTTTTATCTGCCCACATAATTAAGAATGCTTCTAAGATAGCAATGAATGGAGCTATGAAATACAAAGCTAATTGGAATTTTTCCATTGATTCCATCATTCTAAATGCAAATTCTTCACCTGCATACATTCCAGATACGTATACCATGAATACAAATGAAACTGCTGTTAAGAAGAAGAATCCAAATACACCAAGACCAACTTTGCAATATGTTGCTATTAATCCTTTAATAGGATTATTTCTGTATTTGTATGAATGTTCTGAATGTTTCCAGTTCCAGCTTGTATCTAAGTGTCCACTTAAGAAAATTGTGTAATCATATTTTCCATCTGGTGGTAAAAGTTCACCATATACGTTTTGTGAAATCTTTTGTGGGAAGAACATATCAAACCACTTCTTGTAGAAGAATATTGTGCTTACAATCCATACCCATGCTAAGCATGTTATGATGGATAATCCTATCCAGAAACCTGGAATAGCGCCTGCAAAGTAAATCAAAGCACATACTATTAAACCGATAACTCCTACAAAAGGAATACCGCCAATAGATGCTCTTGGAGATACTGCAAATTCTTCCTTAATTGGCTTAATACCAATCTCTTCCAATTTTTCGCCCATATAGTTGGCGAATTTTCTTTCCCCTTCTGAACCTGGAAGTCTTGAACCATTGTCTGATGCATGCTTTACGATATCGAATGCTAAGTCAGCATATTCTTGTCTCTCTGGAGCAGCGCCCCATTTCTTTTCTGTTGATGTCTCTTCTTCGACATTCTTGACTTCTTCGTCTGCCATAATTTTTCTCCCTTTATTTTTATTTGTTATTTTTCAATTTTGTCAAAGCCTGTCCACTTTCTTAATACTTCTGGAACTGTTACAGAACCATCTGCATTTTGATATTGTTCAACTATTGCAGGAATTAATCTTGATGTTGCAAGACCGCTTCCGTTTAATGTATGAACAAATTGTGGTTTCCCAGTTACTGAGTCACGATAACGAGTATTGTTTCTACGTGCTTGGTAATCATTTGCATTACTTACAGAGCTACATTCTTTGTAAATACCCATTGAAGGAATCCAAAGTTCAATATCTGTTGTACGTGCCATAGAAGCTGAACAATCTCCTGCTGCAAGCTTAGATACTCTATAATGGATACCGAGTTTTTCAACTAATCTACTTGCTTTTTCAACGAGTTCTTCAAATGCTTCTTTGCTATGATCTGGATGAGCATATTGTACCATTTCAATTTTGTTAAATTGATGTCCTCTAATCATACCTCTTTCTTCTGTGCCGTGTGCACCTGCTTCCTTTCTGAAACATGGAGAATATGCAAAGAACTTCATTGGTAATTTCTCTTCTGGAATAATTTCTCCAGCATACATATTAACAAGAGCTGTTTCTGCTGTTGGCAACATGAAACGATTCTTCTTTTTATCTTCGTCTACATCTAACCAATATACTTCATCTGCAAACTTTGGGAATTGTCCTGCACCAAAACCGCAGTTGTATCCAAGTTGATATGGAGGAAGAATGAATTCGTAACCATCTTTTAAATGTTCTTCTACAAAGTAATTGAGTAATGCCCATTCTAAGATAGCGCCCTTTCCTCTATATATCCAGAAACCTGTACCAGAAAGTTTTGCACCTCTTTCATAGTCTATTAAACCTAAATCAGTACAAAGGTCTACGTGGTTCTTAATTTCGAAATCAAAGACTGGTTTTTCTCCACCCATCTTTACTACTTGGTTGTTTTCTTTTTCACCTGGTAATAAGTCTGGATCTGGAATGTTTGGAAGTCCTGCTAAGAAATCAAAGATTTTTGTCTTAATATCTTCAACTTCTTCATCTAGCTTTGCTATTGTCTCACCAATTTCTTTCATTTCTGCGAATATTGGAGCTACATCTTGTCCTTGCTTTTTGAGCATAGGAACAGACTTAGATACTTCGTTTCTTCTTGCTTTTAGTCTTTCAACTTCTGTTATTTTTGCTTTTCTTAAATCATCTAATCCGATAACTTCTGTAAAGTCTACAACGCAACCTTTTTTTGCTAATGCGTCTACAACTTCTTGTGGATTATTTCTAATACGAATTAAATCTAACATATATTTATCTCCGTTTTACATAATTACGTTTACTAATCTTCCTGGAACAACAATGACTTTCTTTACGCTTGCCTTGTCTACTCCAAGTTCTTTAATTGCTGCTTCTTCAATTTCTTCTTTAGAAGCACTCTTTGCAATAACCAATCTGCTTCTAATCTTGCTATTTACTTGGATAGCATATTCAATCTCATCTCTTACAAGAGCTGCTGGATCGAATACTGGGTATGGTTGGTTAAATACTGAGTATGGTTTCTTAAGCATTTCCCAAAGTTCTTCTGCAAAGTGTGGTGCAAATGGAGCTAAGAGTTTTACTAAGTCTTCTACACAATCCTTGAATAATACGCTCTTTTCTTTAACTGCTTGGTCATAGACCATCATTCCGTTAACAAATTCCATTAAACGTGCAACTGCAGTATTGAATGAGAATGTTTCTAAGTCTTGAGATACCATCTTAATTGTGTTATTTCTAACAAAGTTAAGTTCTTTTTCATCCTTTCCAAATGGTTTGTCTACATAAGAAATCTCATAGCACTTTGTTACTAATCTTTCTATTCTATCGAAGAATCTTTGGATTGCATCCAAACCGCTTTCATTCCATGGACCACCTTCAATATAACTGAAGCAGAACTCAAGGTATACTCTAAATACATCTGCGCCATATTTTTGAATGCTATCATCTGGAGAAACAACATTTCCTCTAGACTTACTCATCTTAAATCCATCTGGTCCAAGAATTGTTCCTTGGTGTACCAATGATAAGAATGGTTCATCAAACTTTAAGTATCCCATATCTCTTAATGCCTTTGTGAAGAATCTAGCATAAAGGAGGTGCATACAAGCATGTTCTGCTCCGCCGATATACTTATCTACTGGAAGCATTTTATTAATCCACTCTGAATTAAATGGTTCTTTATCATTCTTTGGATCTGGGTATCTTAAGAAGTACCAGCTTGAGCAAACGAAAGTATCTAATGTGTCTGGATCTCTCTTTGCTGGGCCACCACATTGTGGACATGTGCAGTTCATAAATTCATCACATTTCTTTAATGGGCTTTCTCCACTTGGTTTAAATTCAACATTGTATGGAAGGTGTACTGGTAAATCCTTTTCTGGAACTGGTACCATACCGCACTTGTCACAATATACCATAGGTATTGGAGCGCCCCAATAACGTTGACGAGAAACGAGCCAGTCTCTTAATCTATAGTTTGTCTTAAATCCACCCTTGTTCATTTCTGCAAGTTTGGATAATATTGCATCCCTTGCTTGAGCAGAAGTCATACCTGTGAATTCACCAGAGTTTACTAATACACCATCATCTGTGTATGGAAGTTCATCTGGGGAACCATCTGCACTCTTAATAACTCTTTCTATAGAAAGGTTATGTTTTTGTGCGAAGATATAGTCTCTATCATCATGAGCAGCAACACCCATAACAACACCTGTACCGTAGGATGCGAGAACATAGTCTGCAACGTAGATTGGTACTTGTCTTCCGTTAACTGGGTTTGTAGCATAAGAACCAGTGAAGCAACCTGTCTTCTCACGGTTTGTTGAAAGTCTTTCGATTTCATCTATCTTTGCTGCATCTTCGATATATTTCTTAACTGCTGCCTTTTGTTCTGGAGTTGTTAATTTATCTACTAATGGATGTTCTGGAGCAATAACTACATAACTTACACCAAATAATGTGTCTGCTCTTGTTGTGAAAACTCTAAAGGATTCACCAATAGTTGTTTCGAATTCAACTTCACCACCGATGGACTTACCAATCCAGTTCTTTTGCATCATCTTGGTCTTTTCTGGCCAATCTAATTTATCTAAGTCTTGGAGTAATTCTTCTGCGTATTCTGTAATCTTGAAGAACCATTGTGTCATGTCCTTTCTTAATACTTGTGTACCACAACGTTCACATACGCCTTGAATAACTTGTTCGTTTGCAAGAACTGTTTCGCAGGATGGACACCAGTTTACTGGTGCATTCTTACGATATGCTAATCCGTGTTTATAAAGTTGAAGGAACATCCATTGTGTCCATTTATAATATTCTGGAACGCAAGTCTTAATTTCATAATCCCAATCATATGTAGCACCAATTCTCTTTAATTGACCTTCCATAGTTGCGATATTCTTAAGTGTACTATCTTGTGGATGAATTCCAGTCTTAATTGCATAGTTTTCTGCAGGTAATCCGAAAGCATCAAAACCCATTGGTTGGAATACTTCATAACCTTGCATACGTTTAAATCTTGCATATGTATCAGATGGTCCATAGTTGAACCAGTGACCTGCGTGTAAACGTGCTCCTGATGGATAAGAGAACATCTCTAAAACATATTTCTTTTTGCCAACGTTTTCTTTGTTGAACTTATAAAGTCCTGTCTCTTCCCATTTCTTTTGCCATTTTGCTTCAATTTCTTTCATATCCATATTGAAATTCCTCACTCGCTTATGTGCGAAAATATAAAAATCTAAAATATTTTAATTGAGAGAGTACAAATAGTCAACGTTTGAACTACTGTAAAATCACAAAATTGTATATTTTGTGGTAAAAATGGGCTTTAAATACCCTATTTTGTATAAAAAGAATGGGATTGTTGCCATTTTTTGTTGTTTATCATAGAATAATGTTGTGAGGTTCAAATGGGCAAATTAACAGATGATTTAAACGAATACATAAAGAATAACAAGGCACGTTTTCATATGCCAGGACACAACGGAGAAACACTATCTCCAGTTTATGCATCTGCACCATATGATGTTACCGAACTTGGTTTTAATGACAATCTTAATTGCCCAAATGGAGACCTTAAAGAATTAGAGGAACGTATTGCAAAATTCTCTAACACAAAAGATTCTCTTGTATTTACATCTGGCACCACAACGTCTATATTCGTAGGACTTGGAGCACTTAGAAAATACTCTAAAAAAATTGCCATAGATCAGTTCTCTCACAAATCTGTTTTTGAAGCTGCTAGAATGTGGAATTATGATGTGACGATTATTCCTAGAGAGTATACAAAAGAAGGCATTGCTAAACCTCTAACTTCACTATCTGATTTTATAGACCAAAATCCAGGCATAAAGATTATATCTTTAACAACCCCAGATTACCTAGGATTTGAAATTAATAAGGATGAACTAACAGCATTAAAAAAGAAAGGTATATTGATATTTTTAGACTCTGCTCATGGAGCACATTACAAAGTATTAGGAACTTCTTATGAAGAATACGCAGATATAGTATGTGAGAGTTGGCACAAAACTCTTCCTGTATATACTGGTGGTTCCGTGCTCCAAATATGTAGTGACAAAGCAGAAGAACTAGTGGATGTTTGCAGAATGCTTAGAGCAAAACTACATACAACCTCCCCATCTTATGTAACATTAACTTCATTTGATTCAGCTCTTGATTTGATGAATGATATAAAAGAAAAATACCTTTATGTAATTGAACGAGTAGATGCAATAAAGAAGAATAATACCCAATTAGAATATCTAAAAAGTAATGATCCAACCAAACTAACACTTAATATAGATGCAAAGTGTTTTGAGGATGCCGGCATAATGCCAGAAACATCTTTTGGGAGATGGACCAACTTTATAATTACTCCATTTAATGTAGATAAATTGCCTTTAATTGAAGGAGTTCTTAAGAAGGCAAAACCTATAAAAAGACCAGTTAATATAACTATTCCTAAAGCCCCAAAGAAATTGCCAAGAAAAATCAAAGAAAATGTTGCTATTGAGTTCATTGAAATAGAAGATTCACTTGGCAGGATTTCTGCAACTGATGTGGGTGCATATCCTCCTGGCGTTCCTGTTTTATTTGAAGGACAAAAAATAACCAAGAGTCACATTAAGTATCTCTTAAAAACAAAGGATCATTCCTTCAATTTGGTTAATGGTAAAATTGCTGTAGTTAAATAATATAATTATTTATTTTTTAAATATTCAAGAGCTTCTTTATACCCTAAGAAACCTTTACCAACTATTTGTTTTTCTGCATATAATCCTATATATGAGAATTTTCTAAATTCATCTCTATTGTTTATGTCTGTAAGATGAACTTCAACTGTTGGGATTTGAACTGCTTTTAATGCATCTAATATAGCGATGGAAGTATGTGTGTATGCTCCAGCATTAATTATGATTCCATCATAAACTTGATATGCTTCTTGGATGTACTCTACTATCTTTCCCTCATAATTGGATTGTACACATGTTACATCTAAACCCATTCTGCTAGATTCAGTTTTAATGTAAAACATTAAATCTTGATAAGTCTGCTTTCCGTATAACTCTTTTTCACGTATTCCTAACATATTGAGGTTAACACCGTTAATTACAAGGATCTTTTTCATAGTACACTCCTAATTCTTTCTAATGTTCTTTCTATATTTCCATCACAGAAAATCTGTGCATCTTTAGACTTTAAATAGATTGGCATACGTCTATCAAACATAACTCTTAAGTCCATAGATAATGAAAGTGGCCTTCCATCTGTTTCTAGTGTCTCAATAGGTCTGTCTACAAAGATTACAAATCCATTATGTCTTATATTTCTTCTATTGTCTACATTCAAAGGAACTCCACCACCGGTTGAAATTACTTGGTTAAACTTTGCGGATACTTCAGCAACTACTTCCATTTCTAATTGTCTAAAATATGTTTCTCCATCCTCTTCAAAGATTTTTGGTATGGATTTTCCTGCTTTTTTAACTATGACATCATCTGTATCTACAAACTCTTTACCAAGTTCTTTTGCTATGGCTCTACCAAAGGTAGTTTTTCCAGATCCTGGCATTCCGATGAAAACAATGTTTCTCTTTCTCTTATATAGTTCTTGGTATACTCTCTTGGATAATTCTTCTGTACTTTCTTCTCCAACAAAGATGTCTCTAGCAACTCTTGCTTGTTCTACAAGCATACTTAATCCGTTTGCCCAATTAAGTCCCAACTCTTCTGCTTTGAGTAATAATGTGGTTCTTAATGGGTTATAGATAGCATCAAATACACCATTAACAGAAGGCATTTTCTCGAGATCCACAGGTGCTGGTTCATTGTTAGGATACATTCCAACTGGTGTTGTATTAATAATTACATCTATGTCTTTAATATCATAGATATTATTATAGTTTATTTCTCCAGTTCTACTAACAACAACTATCTCTCTTGCAATATCTTTAAGAGCATAATTGGCCATGTGGGATGTGCCACCACTTCCAAGGATTGCAACCTTCTTACCTTCTACCTCTATACCAGCTTGCTTAAGGGCATATCTAATACCATATATGTCTGTATTGTACCCATACCATTCCCCATCTTTTTTAACAACAGTATTAACTGCGCCCATTTCTAGAGCTTCTTTAGAAACGTGTTGTAAAAGAGGTATTATGTCTCTCTTATATGGAATTGTTACATTGAAACCATCATAGTCTGTGTTTTTAACAAAACCTTGTAAGGCTTCTAAGTTTCTTAATTCCTCAACACCATAATCTAATCCAAAGAAAGAATGGATTTCTGGAGAGAATGTATGTGGCAATGATTGCCCTATTACGCAAAACTTTTTATCACTCATTATATTTCTTGATATGCTCCTAAGAATGTAAATCTATCGCAACTATTATCTAGCTCTG
Source organism: uncultured Clostridia bacterium (assembly GCA_947165815.1). GTDB lineage: Bacteria > Bacillota > Clostridia > Christensenellales > CAG-917 > RGIG8124. Next base: position 12,395 of record CAMVBZ010000006.1, on the reverse strand, counting down.
CAATAAGGTTCTTCACTTCCGGTCTCTTAATATCTGCATCAAAGTCAAAGTAGAAGTTAAATTCAAACAATGAATTTGCTACTGGTCTAGACTCTAGTTTTGTTAAGTTTAGTCCTAATGTTGAGAAACTATTCAACATCTTATTTAAACTACCTGGTTCATGTGCTAGGTTGCAGGTAATACTAATCTTGTTTGCTCCGTCATAAACCTTGAGTTCCTTAGAAATAGCAATGAATCTTGTGTAGTTATTTTCATTATCTTGGATGTTTGGTTCTAAAATATTTAATCCATATATTCCTGCACACTCATGAGATGCAACACATGCAACATCGTTTCTATCTGATTCCATTACAGACTTTGCAGCAATAGCGGTATTGTTTACTATTGTTATCTTTGCATTAGCGAATTGCTTTAAGAATTTAGAGCATTGCCCTATTGCTTGTTCGTGTGAGAATATCTCTTTAACGTCCTCTAAACGTGTGCCCTTTTTTGCAAGGAAGAAATGTTGGATACGAATCTTTGCACTTCTCACAATAAAGCATTTATGTAACGAAATGAGATCATAAACACTGTTTACTGAACCAACGGAGCTATTTTCGATAGGTAATACACCATACTTGCAAAGGCCTTTTTCAACGGCATTAAACACGGAATCCCAGTCCTTAAAGAACATAGTATTTGGTATCTCAATCATCCTATCTGCTGCTATTTGAGAATATGCACCTGGTACACCTTGGCAGGCAACTGTTGCTGCTATTGGAAATGCTGGTGTGCCATCTTTTAATGCGTTCTCTATTTGTTTTTTAGTGTCTGAGTATATGCTTAACAATCTAGATTGATATGCTTTGGATGTACTGAATAATGCTTCAAATACTTGCTTTCCATAAAGCTTAATATCATCTGGCATGTTAGCAGTAACTCTACTAATAATTTCCTTTTCACGAGTTGTGTTTTGGAGATTAATCTTTTCTATCTCCTTTACAACACCGATCTCACGAGCGACATCCATTCTTTTGACATACAGGTCTGCTATCTGGTTGTCTATTGCATCAATTTGGTTTCTTAAGTCTTCTAACTTCATCGCTGTCTCCTATTTATCCAAAATTGCATCTAATATTGCTAATGCTACTGCAGACTCAACAACTGGCACTGCTCTTGGAACAATACAAGCATCATGTCTACCTTCTATATTTATTTGTTTTATTTCTTTTGTTTCTACATTTACGGATTGTTGTGTCTTGGCAATACTTGGTGTTGGTCTAAAGGCTGCTCTTAAAAGAATAGGCTCTCCATTAGATATTCCTCCATTAATTCCACCAGCGTTATTAGATAATAATGCAACTTCTCCGTTTTCTATTGTGAATTGGTCATTGGCTTCACTACCTAGTTTATTTGCAATATCAAATCCTGCACCAAATTCAACACCTTTCACTGCTGGTATTGCATATACAGATTGAGCAATCCTTCCTTCCAATCCTTCAAAAAGTGCATCTCCAATTCCTTTCTTCATATTTAAGACAACACATTCTATAACACCACCAACGCTATCTCCATCTTCTCTTTGTAATAATATTGCTTTTGTCCAGATGTCCGCTTTGTCTTGGCTTTCTATGTTACATATAGTATATGATCTTCCTTTTTCTAGATTGTCTTTAGAAATGTCACCATCCATGTATCCTTTTGCCTTAATTCCAGCAATTGAAGAAACATATGCGTATATACTAATTCCTTCTTGCTCTAGAATTTGCTTTGCAATGCTACCAGCAATACAAAGAGCTGCTGTCATACGTCCAGAGTACTTTCCACTTCCTGGAATAGGTATTGGAGAATTACTTTTTAGATGGGCGCTATAATCTGCATGAGATGGTCTTGGAATATTTCTTATAGATTCATAATCCTTAGAACGGATATCTGTGTTTAGTATTCTTGCATAGATTTCACTTCCATCTGTACAGCCATCTTTTATTCCACTTAAGATTTCTACATTGTCATCTTCATTTCTTCCTGTAGACCAAGGATTTTGAGATGCTTTTCTTCTATCTATTAATATTTGGATCATGTCTTCATCTATTTTTATACCTTTTGGTATACCAGATAATCTTACTCCAATTTCTGGAGCATGAGATTCTCCAAATATTTCTACTTTTATATTCTTAAACGCTGAGTACATCTACATTTCCTCCTACGCTCTTTAAATCTTCAAAGAATCTTGGATATGATTTAGAGACACATTCTGCATTAACAAGTGTAGTTGGTTCATCCAAGCATACTCCTGCAACTGCTGCACTCATAGCCATTCTATGATCATCTGGAAGAACTATTTCCTTTCCTCCAACCAATTTACCACCATAAATGGTGAGAGTTGATCCATCTGTCTCACTTTTTATACCAAATTGTGATAGCAATTTAATGGTTTCGCTTAATCTATCTGATTCCTTCACTTTTAGTCTATCTACATTAGTAATAGTGCTAGTACCCTCTGCGTTAGCAAGAAGAATAGCAACTACTGGAACTAGGTCTGGGTAGTTTTTAGCATCAAAAGTAATTCCATGTAATTTGGATTCACTTATTGTATAAACTCCTTTGCTGTAATCTATATTTCCACCAGCACTTCTTATAATGTTTATTATTTGTTTGTCTCCTTGTGTAGATGTTTTATCTACTCCAAGCAAACTAATATTTCCATTTAATGCACCCAATACTCCAAAGAATGCAGCATTAGACCAGTCTCCGCTAACCTTTAGAGTGCTAACTGGTTTTCTGTCTGGGAATATAATATATGTTTGTCCTCTGTTTTCTATTCTTACTCCAGAATCTGCCATGACCTTTGCTGTAAGCTTTATGTAATCTTTTGAAGTAATACCTGCCAATATGGAGATTATTGTTGTTTGTTTTAAGGCTACAGCACCAAGCATTAATCCTGTTGCATATTGAGAACTTACCTTTGCACTAACTTCTATCTTGTCTGTATTAACTTTTCCAGACATTGTGAAAGGAGGTTTAGAAGATGAGAATGTTATTCCGTTTTTGGAAAGAGTATCTATTAAATCATCCAAAGGTCTTTCTCTAAGTCTCATAGATCCATCCATATGAACCGTAACGCCAAGCATTGCACAAATACAAAGCATGAATCTTAATGTAGAACCACTAGACTCTGCATTCATGCTAACTTCTTTTATGTTTCTATTTATTGGAGTGACAAGAATGTTGTTATCTTTTATGGTAATATTAGAACCCAATGCCTCTAAACATCTTTTGGTTACTAATACATCATCTCCACTCAAGTCTCCTAAGATAGTTTTAGCACCATCTCCAAGAGCAGCACAGATTAAAGCCCTGTGCATTTCAGACTTTGATGATGGTATTACCACGTTGCCACTTATTCTAGACTTGCTAACCTTTACTATCATTTTGTTAAATACTCCTCTAATACTTTAATGCTTGTTGTTCTTACCACACAGTTTCCTACGCCTTCAATATCTACAAAAGATATATCTCCATCTGAGTGCATCTTCTTGTCCATTTGGATGTTCTTTAATAGTGTCTTTATGTCATAAGAAATAGTGTAATCTAGGTCATATTTTTTGCATACATCAATTGCATCTAAATATACTTGTTTTTGCAACTTTCCACATTTTACAGATGCATTTGCTACACATAAAGTTCCTTTTGTAACAGCAAGTCCGTGTGGGATTGTATAATTGGATTCCTTCTCAATTGCGTGTCCTAAGGTGTGTCCAAGGTTTAATAATTTTCTTAATCCAGACTCTTTTTCATCCCTATTTACTATGTCTAATTTATAGTCTACACAACGTGTTACAAAGTCTAATAGATTGCCATCATCTAGCCCTTCTTTTAATAATTCAAGCATTCCATTGCCTATTAAAAAAGCATATTTTATGCCTTCACCCAAACCGTTTTGGAACTCTTCTTTTGGCAATGTTTTTAATGTTTCAAGGTCTATTAATACTGCACTTGGTTGGTGGAAAGCACCAATTAAATTCTTGCCTTGAGGAAGGTCAAAACCTGTCTTTCCTCCTATTGAAGAATCTATGCAAGCAAGTAATGTTGTTGGCATTTGGATAACCTTAATTCCTCTCATATATGTTGCGGCAACAAATCCAGCGAGGTCTCCAACCACGCCTCCACCAAGAGCAATGATTACATCTTCACGAGACATCTTGGCATCTGCAACAAAGTTAATCATGGCTGTATATGTGTCTATATTTTTATTCTTTTCACCAGCCTGCATTACAAATGTTTTTACAGTTATGCCTGCTCTTTCTAAAGATGCAACTACATCTGCCTCATAATGCAAAAATACATTATTGTCTGTAATGATAACTACCTTTGTACATTTAGGAGCAACTTTGTTTAAGTATTTTGCAATCTCAAATCTTACTCCGTTTTTGATAACAACATTATTTTTGCTCATTTCTTCTCCTTTTGGGTTTGCATTGCATCTACTTCTGTTTTTATTTTGGTTCCTTCTTCTAGAAGAGCTCTCAATTGAGCTTCATCTCCAGCTTTTATTGCTTCTTTATATTCTTCTAAATGCTTTTGTAAATCTTCTATAGCCACTACCAAGTTGTCTTTGTTGTCTAAGAATAACTCAGTCCAAAGATCTGGATCTAATCTGGATACCCTTGTCATATCTCTAAAACTACCGGCAGAGAATCCTTTAAATACATAGAATAATGGGTTCTTTATGAAAGCAGAAGCTATAACATGTGGTAATTGAGACGTGTATGAAATAATTTTGTCATGCTCTTCAGCTGTTGAGATTTGTAATCCTTCTGCACCAAGAGATAAGAAGTAGTCTTTTAACAAAGTTAAAGATGGCATATCTGGATGTACTGGTACAACTATAATGAAAGCATGTTCATAAAGTCCGGATGTAGAATGTTCAATACCGCTGAATTCCTTTCCTGCCATTGGATGAACCCCGGCAAAATGTAACTCTGGATATTTCTCTATTAATTCTTCCATCTTATCTATTACTTGTCTCTTAATTCCACATGTATCTATAACGATTGCGCCTGGTTTTAACTTAGGGCAAATCTTCTCCATTTCCTCTATTGTGTGTTCTGGAGTTATTGAAATGATTACCATATCTGATTGTGCAAGAGTCTCATCTGTACCCCTTTCACTTATAGCATTCATTAGTTCTGCTTTTATTAAAACGGATTCGGAAATATCATAGCCATAAACAGTATGTTCTGTTTTTGCCAATGTAGCTCTACCAATAGAACCACCAATTAATCCCAATCCAATAATAGAAATTTTCATATTAACCTCTAACTTTATTTACAACTGGAAGCATAACATCTATAGCCTTAACAACCTCGTCAAATTGTTCTGGTCTTAAGGATTGTGCACCATCACATAATGCATGTGGTGGATCATTATGTACTTCTATAATCAAACCATCTGCACCTGCGCCAACTGCAGCAAGAGACATAGGTCTTACTAATCTAGAAATACCAGATGCATGACTTGGGTCTACTATAATTGGCAAGTGTGTCTTTTCTTTCATAAGTGGTATTGCGGAAAGGTCTAAAGTATTTCTTGTATAAGTCTCATATGTTCTAATTCCTCTTTCACAAAGAATAACTTTGTTGTTTCCATTTGCCATTATATATTCTGCACTCATTAACCATTCTTCCATAGTTGCAGCAAGTCCTCTCTTTAAAAGAATTGGCTTATTTACCTTTCCAACTGCTTTAAGAAGGTCAAAGTTTTGCATATTTCTAGCACCTATTTGGATGATATCTACATCTGCAAATTCGTCTAGGTATTTTTCATTCATTAATTCGGTAACGATAGGCATTCCCGTTTCTTCTTTAACCTTGAGCAATATTTTAAGACCATCTACTCCTAATCCTTGGAAAGCATATGGGGATGTTCTTGGTTTAAATGCACCACCTCTTAAAATGGTTGCACCAGATTCTCTAACAGCCTTTGCTATTGCTGTAACCTGCTTTTCACTTTCTACAGAACATGGACCAGCCATAATTTGGAAATGATTTCCACCAATCTTATATCCACCAACATTAATAATGGTATCTTCTGGATGGAATTTTCTATTTGCCTTTTTATATGGCTCAGAAATTCTAGTAACGTTTTCTACGATATCTAAAGATTTTACAAGGTCTATATCTACCTTAGAGGTATCTCCAACTAAGCCAACAACTGTGCTGTGTTCACCTTCTGAAATGTCTGCTTGAAGACCTAAATCTTTAATCCATAACAATAAATTGTTAAGTTGCTTTTTGTCCTGATCTCTTTTAATTGTGATAATCATATTTATTTCCTACCTTTTGTTATTACCGTTTTAGAATAAAAATCGCACCGGGATTGGTCCGATGCGGTTAATTATTTCTATCTTATTCTCATGATGATATCAATTATTTTACTGCACCGGAAAATTGCTTCGTAAAGAAGTAGCCGTAAAAATATCCGTAGTAGTAAATCTTATTAACTAACATCATTACTATCTCCTAGTGATTAACATTTTATTATTCGTATTTTATTTAGTCAACATTTTTCTTAATAAAAGAAAAAGATAGGACCGAGCAAATCCTATCTCTTTCTAAAAGGAGGGTTAAAAACAATGAAAACAAATTGAGTAAAAACGAGCAACCCAAAATGTAACAACTTTGTGCGATGGAGTAGTGCATAAAACCAACCTATGAAAGGGACGGGCAAACGGTTAGCTCACACACCACTCACATTGACTACACTCTTATATTACTACCTTCAATGTTCCAAAAATGGTACACTCAACACTTTTTACAAAAAAAAATACAGGATTTTTCGTCCTGTACCTAATATATAATGATTTTCGTCTTATTTAGACATATCTTTAATGCTCTTTAGAACCATTGCAACTGGATCTATTTCTGGTGGGAGTTCGTTTTCACCTTCTTCTTTTTTAATTTCATTAACCTCTTCGCTTAATGTTTCTATTTCATCCTTCTTTTTCTTTTCTTCTTTCTTCTCTGTTTTGAGCATACTATTTAATGCACTTTCTAAATCTGAAAGAATGTCGCCTTCGGTATTATTGTTTAGCAAAGATTTGAAAAGGTCATTTATATCTTCCATAACTCCTCCATTTATCATATTATAATCGTTCCGCAAGCATTTTGCAAAAAATTCTATTTTTGGCCACTTTTAGCAAATATTGAAATAATTCTTTATAACATATGACTTGTATGTTATAATAATTGAAATTACGTTTGTGGAGGCAATAATGTTTATAACATTTGAAGGAACTGAAGGTGTAGGTAAATCCGTACAAATCAGGTTTTTGAAGGAATATTTGGAAAAAACAAACCAAAAAGCTTTATTTATTAGAGAACCAGGTGGAACAAAAATCTCTGAAAGTATTAGAGATATAATTACCAATCCAGATAATACCGAAATGTCTTATATAACAGAAGCTCTTCTATTTGCCTCTGCAAGAGCACAACTTGTACAAGAAGTTATTAAGCCAGCACAAGAAAAAGGTGAACTTATTTTCTGTGATAGATTTGTAGACAGTTCTGTTGCATACCAAGGATACGGAAGAGATTTGGGACCAGACTTTATTTGGAATATTAATAAACCTGCTGTAGACAACTGCATGCCAGACTACACTATCTTCCTCAACCTTCATCCAAAGGATTCATTTAGACACAAGGTTGTTGAGAATGACAGAATGGAATTACAAAAGACTGAATTCTACGAAAAGGTATATCATGGTTTCTTAGATATAGCATCTAAGGATCCAAAGAGATACATTCTAATAACTCCTTGCCAAGAAAAAACAGAAACACACGAAAAAATATTGAATGCACTAAGAGAAAGAGGAATTATTAAGTGAGCGAAGAACTACTATTTGCAAATGCTTTAAAGAGCTCAAAGGCCTTTAATTTAATAAAAAATGATTTCAGTCTAGGACTTGGAAATGCTTATTTAATCATTTCTCAAGATGACGAAGCTGTACAATCTTTCTTTAGATTAATTGCTTGTGCCGTTGAATGCGACCAACATAATAGTGCTTGCTTAGAATGTGATTCTTGTTTGCAAGTATTACACTACAATTATCCAGATGTTAAGTTCTTCAACCAAGAAAAAACTCCTATTAAAGCAGAAGTTATGAGAGCTTACTTAGAAGAATCTCGCAAAGCTCCAGTTATCATAAAAGAAAACAGGACTCCTCACGTATTAATCTTTATAGAAAGATTAGACCTAACTTCCGAACGTGTGATGAACTTCCTTCTCAAGTCCCTTGAGGAGCCACCAGAAGGTGTTTCCTTCTTCCTTGGCACCGCAAATGAAAATGGCGTTTTGGAAACCATTAAATCCAGATGTAGAAAAGTTTATTTGGATATATTCTCAGACGATGTAATTCTTGAAGAATTAAAATCATTAAACGTGCCAGATGAAACGGCAGAAATTGCTGTTGCTTGTGCCGATGGACAACTAGGCAAGGCAAGAAAAATTGCCCTATCTGAGGATTATAACGAATCATATAAATTGGTTGTAAACCTATTAACAAAGATGCAAAAAAGTACCGATATAGTATTTATGTCAAATATATTTGATAGATACAACAAGAAGTCGGAGAGTAACATGGAAATATTAAACATTATGAGCATTATGCTTAGAGATGTTATGATATATAAAAACAATCCATCCGAATTAAGAGATGGACCTATTAAAGAAGATATTAAGAAGGTAGCTGCTTCTTTCTCTGCTTCCGCTGCCGAACATGCAATAATGGCGGTAAACGATGCTAAGAGAAAATTATATTCACCTGGATGTAATCCACAAGCAATTGCAGACTCTCTTCTTTTCTCGATATTGGAGGCAAAACATTTATGGCGATAATTATTGGTGTTAAATTTAGAACAGCCCAAAAAATATATTACTTCGATCCAGATGGAGTTCCTTTTGACGAACACGACAATGTTATAGTTGAAACTATACATGGTGTTGAATTTGGCGAAGTTGTAGTACCAAACAAGGACGTACCAGACGAAGAACTTGTTGCACCACTCAAGAAAATCATGAGAAAAGCAACAGATTCAGATAAGTCCAAGAACGAGCAAAACCTCAAAGACAAAGATGAAGCTATTGAGACAATGAAAGAAAAAGCTGAGAGTTTAGGTCTTGATATGAAGATTGTTGATGCACAATTTACTTTTGATAGACATAAACTTTTATTCTTCTTCACTGCTCCTGGAAGAGTGGACTTTAGAGAACTTGTAAAAATCTTAGCAGGTATATACAAGACACGTATTGAACTTAGACAAATCTATGAAAGAGATGATGTAAAACTTCGTGGTTCATTTGGTCCATGCGGCAGAGAGTGTTGCTGTGCTTCATTCTTGCCAGACTTTGCAAAGGTGTCAATTAAGATGGCTAAGATACAAGGTCTTTCACTTAATCCACAAAAGATTAGTGGCGTATGTGGAAGATTAATGTGTTGCTTGAAGTTTGAAAATGACTACTACAACGAAGTATTTAAACTTATGCCAAAGGTTGGAAGTACAGTACAAACCCCAGATGGAGAAGGCACTGTAATATCTAATGATATTCTTAAGAAAATTAGTAGTATTAAAGTTCAAACAAAAGATGGAGACTTTGATATTAGACAATACAACCTTGAAGATCTTGGAATTAAAGAAAAACAAACAATTGAAGAATCTGCTGGAGATGACGATGATATCATCCCACCATCCAATGGTGATTCATATTGATTGATTTAAACGAAATAAAAAAATATAATACATAGAAAAAATTAAAGAGGTTCTTTATGAAACAAGAAAAAGACCAACAATTTGTAAAAGAAATAGCAGACATGACCAAAGATTTCCCACAATGGTACACAGACGTGGTTCTTAAAACAGAACTTGTAGACTATGGCCCAGTAAAAGGAACAATGGTTATTCGCCCATACGGATATGAAATTTGGGAACACATCCAACAAGAAATGGATAGACGTTTCAAAGAAACAGGACACAAGAACGCATACTTCCCTCTTTTCATTCCATACAGTTTTTTAGTTAAAGAAGCAGAACACGTAGAAGGATTTGCTCCAGAAGTCGCAATGGTAACATATGCAGGTGGAGAAAAATTAGAAGAACCATTAGTAGTTCGTCCTACATCTGAAACCATCATTATCAATATGTACTCAAAGTGGGTTAAATCTTACAGAGATTTACCACTCCTTATCAACCAATGGTGTAACGTTGTTAGATGGGAAAAGACAACACGTCCATTCCTCAGAACTTCCGAATTCCTTTGGCAAGAAGGACACACATTACACAGAACAGAAGAAGATGCACAAGAAGAAGCATTAAAGATGCTTGGTGTTTATGTTGAGTTTATGAAGAATGTTCTTGCTATAGATGTTCTTTCTGGAACAAAGACACCAAAGGAAAGATTCGCTGGTGCTGTTGAAACATATTCTATGGAAGCAATGATGTTAGATGGCAAAGCGCTTCAATCTGGAACATCCCACTATTTAGGACAAAACTTCTCCTCTTCATTTGAAGTTAAGTACTTAGATAGTGACGGACAATTAAAGAATCCATACCAAACAAGTTGGGGCACAAGCACAAGACTTATTGGTGCTATGATTATGGCACATGGAGATCAACGTGGACTCAAACTTCCACCAAAAGTTGCACCAATTCAAGTAGTTATAATTCCAATTGCAGCACATAAAGGTGGTGTTTTGGAAAAAGCAAACGAAATTAAAGACACCTTAACAAAGGCTGGAGTACGTGTATTTATAGATGATACAGAGCAATCCACAGGTTGGAAATTCAACCAATGGGAAATGAAAGGTGTACCTGTTCGTTTAGAGATTGGACCAAGAGATATTGAGAACGGACAAGTAATGATTGCAAGAAGAGATACTCACGAAAAGTTTGCTATGCCAATTGCAGAGCTTGAAACAGGCATTCCTGCCCTCTTAGACAATATTACAGAGACAATGTTTAAGCAATCTTCAGAGCACTTACACAACAATATAGTGCGTTGTGAGAACATGGACGAATTAAAGAGTGCTGTAGACAATGGCAAGTTTGTAGAAACAATGTGGTGTGGCGATGTAGAATGTGAAAACAAGATCAAGGAATTAACTGCAGCATCTTCAAGAGTAATGCCATTTGACCAAACACCATGTGGAGACAAGTGTGTATGCTGTGGCAAGAAAGGTATTAAACGTATCTACTTCGCAAAAGCTTATTAATTTTAATTAATACTATAAAAAATAACGAGGACGATTCTTTATTGAACTGCCCTCGTTTTTATATTAAGTTATTTAAATTTTATGCTGGACCTGTCCAAAGATCCGTATCTGAAACGTTTGTATTTTTTGGTGTAATTGTTATATTTCCATCTTTATCTATTACGCATACTATAGTTCCATGCAAGTCTGTTCTATATAATGTAATGTTATGTGCCTTAAGTCTATTAAGTGTAACTTGTCTTGGATGGTCATAACTATTGCCTGTACCACAACTAATCATTGCATATTCGCATGCAACTTCATCTAAATAATCATTACTTGAACCTTCATGTGAGCCATGGTGTGCAACTTTAAGAACATCACAATCTATTACTCCGCCGTAATATGCTTTCATTCTTGCTATCATATATGGTTCATTCTCTTCATTTGCATCTCCAGTAAAGACTATTCTCTTTCCGTTATATTCCATAACCATTGTTGGGGATATACCATTAATTTGGTGTCCATCTCCTGCGAATTTTTTATTGTTATAGAATGCAAGATTTTCAAAGAAGAAAGTTACTGAGTATGTATTATTGCTATCTACAATTTTACTATTAGCATCTAATGTTGCATCATTGTTGTCTGCATTGATTTCAAGATTTAAGAAAATGTTACAGTTTGGTTCACTAAATGCAGCAATATAGAATTTAGCATATGTTGCTGTTTCAATATAGCATTTTGACTTATCTACACCACTATCATCTAATATCTTTGTTTTTGCTGCTGGCAATGCTGCAACTTGGCTTGCAAGTGTTGCATTTGATGGCGTTGAATAAAGTGCTGGCATATATAAATTATCTACTTGATAATCTGTAAATATTTTATCCATATATGCTACGTGGTCTTGGTCTGAGTGCGTTAATACTACATAATCCAATTGCCCATCTGTAACATAAGTGTCCATATATGCTTTTGAAGTATTGTATGTCGTATTAGAATCTGGTTTAGAACCAGCATCTATTAACATTTCCTTTCCATCTGGCAATAAAACTAGCAACCAGTCTCCCTGTCCGATATCTAGCATATGGAATTGTAATTCGCCTTCACCTTTAACAAGATTGCTTTGATTTTGTGATCCACCGCCACTATTGCTGTTTGAATTACTCTG
>CAMVBZ010000005.1 GCA_947165815.1 uncultured Clostridia bacterium | reverse complement strand
TTACGGTTTAAGTGAGATTAGTGGTCCTGGAGTATCTATGAACTGTGGTGCAGAAGAATTACACATACAAGAAGATTTATTCTATCCAGAGGTTGTAGATGTAGAAACATTAGAACCAGTTCCAGATGGTGTAAGAGGTGAATTAGTGTTTACAACACTAAGAAAGCAAGGAGTTCCTCTCATTAGATACAGAACAAGAGACCTTTGTTCAATACAACATGGAGTATGTCCACACTGTGGAAGAACAATAGTTAGAATGAGCAGAGTAACAGGTAGAACAGATGATATGTTAATCATTAGAGGAGTTAACGTATTCCCATCTCAAATCGAATCTGCACTCACAAAGATAGAGGAATTAAACGGTTCACACTACTTATTAGTAGTAGAAAGACAAGGATTATTAGACACACTTGAAATCAGAGTAGAAATGAATCCTAAGTTCTTCAGTGACCAAGTAAAGGATATAGAGAAGTTAAGAAAGAAAGTAGACCACGAAGTAACATCTGCAATTGGTATTGCAGCAAAGATTACACTTTGTGCTCCTGGAGAAGTTCCACTTTCAGAAGGAAAGACAAAGAGAACTATAGACAACAGAGTAATTGAATAAGGGGAGGATTTAACTATGATAATTAATCAACTAGCAGTATATTCACAAAACGAAGTAGGAAAATTATTACCAATCATCGAAACATTAGGCTCTAATGGTATCAATATTGAAAGCTTAAATATTGCAGATACAGCAGAGTACGGCATAGTTAGAATGCTCACTTCAGACAATGAAAAGGCACAAAAGATTCTTCAAGAGAAGGGTTTTATTTCTACAATAACAAGTTTAGTTGGAGTAGAAGTTGCAGACGAAGCAGGAGAACTTGCTAAAACATTAGAAAAACTTGCAGCAAACAAGATAGATATTGAGTACATTTACTCATATTCTAGAAAAGATGGCAAGGCATTAATTCTCATTAAAACAGAAAAGATTATAGAAGCAGAGGAATTATTAAAATAATGTCTAAAGCAGAGATTAGAAAAGAGGTTAGAAGTCGTGTCGCAAAGATGACAGACATAGAAAAGGAATGGGCATCTAATGCAATAATAGATGAGCTTATTTCAAGCAAAGCATTTAGAAGTGCTAGAAATATATTTATCTATATAAATATGCAGGATGAACCTTCCACCTTTGATCTAATTGGACTTGCCATGGCACTTGAAAAAGTTGTTTGTGTTCCAAAGCTTTATTCAGATGGTTCAATGAAGCCAATAATAATTAATCCATTCACAGAATTTGGTGTGGATGAATTTGGCATACAAGAACCTAAAAAAGGAAAAGTTGCTCCATATATAGACCTCGCTATTGTGCCTATGGTTGCCTTTGACAAGGAGTGCAACAGACTGGGAAGAGGAAAAGGGTATTATGACAGATTCTTTGAGCAATATGATTGCAAGAAGATAGGTATAGCCTTTGATTGCAGACTTGTAGAAAAGGTTGAAACTGAGGAACATGACGTCAAAATGGATGTAATAGTAACAGAGAGAAGAGTACTCAAAGACGGACTAGAAAGACATAATAAGCTTAGTGGTGAAGAATGAGAGTAATATCTGGAAAGTATAGAGGAAGGGTTATTAACATTCCTAAAGATGATAGAATTCGTCCAACAATGGATAGAATTAAGGAAACTGTTTTCAATGTAATACAAGGTTATGTTGAGAATGCAAGGGTTTTAGACTTATTTGCAGGAACAGGAAATTTAGGAATAGAGGCCAATTCTAGATATGCAAAAGAGGTTGTATTTGTAGACAATCATCCAGACAGTATTAATCTCATTAATAAGAACCTAAAAGGAATGGAGGAAGGAACAACAGTTATTAAGTCTGATTACCTTCTATATTTACAAAGTGTAACAAAACCTTTTGATGTTATATTTGTAGATGCTCCATATCATTGCTTATTAGGAGAAAGGGCAGTTAAATGCATTATAGAAAAAGACATACTTGCAGAAGGTGGAGTACTTTGTTACGAACATGACACAAAAGAAAAACTAAACATAACGCTACCTGCTAATTATATTAACAAAGAGAAAGAGATGGGCAATGTTTCCTTCAATTTTATATACAAAGTTAATGTAGGAATAGTAACTGGTTCATTTGACCCATTTACAAGAGGACATCTATCCATTGTTGAAAGTGCATTAGAACAGTTTGATAAAATCTACATAGCTTGTTTAGTTAACGAAGAAAAGAAATACTTTTTCACATCAGATGAAAGAGTTGAGATTATAAAAGAGAGCATAAAAGAGCTTGGCAAAAAAGCAAACAGAGTAGAGGTTATTTACTCAGAAAAATATGCTTGTGAATTATATAAGGAATTAAGAGCAAAAGCCCTAATACGCTCCATACGAAACGATGAAGATAAAGAGTATGAAATGCTTATGCAAAAGTACAATGACGAACACGGAGCAAATACGGTGTTTGTAGAGGTACCTGAAGCAATAAAGCGTATCTCATCTACAATGTGTAGAGAGCAATTAAAAGAAAATAATTATGATGGCATAGTTCCATCTGCAATAAATAAAGTAAAAGAAATAGTGGAGAAAAAATAATTATAAAAGGAAGCAAGATTATGAACACATTTGAGACATTTGAAACATTACTAAATGAATTAGAAGCTGAAGTATTAAAGGCAAAAAAGGCAACATTTTCACCAAGTGATATTATTGTTAATAGAAGCCGTATGCAAGATTTAATTGCAAGACTTAGATCTAACTTCCCAGCTGTTGTAACAGATGCAAAGCAAATCAAAGAAAACGAGGCTAGAATTATCTCAGATGCACAAGCATATGCAGATAGATTGGTCGCAGATGCAACAGCAAAATCTAAAGAGATGGTAGATCAAACAGACATTATCAAGAGAGCAAAGGAAGATGCAACAGCAATGAGAATGGAAGCAGAGGAGAATTACAAGAGATCAGATTATGAAAGTAGAGCACTTGCATTCCAAATCTTAGATGGTGCTGAAAAAACTTTAGTAGATAGTCTTAATATAATCACAGAAAAGAAGAGAACGCTTATAGAGAAATAACAGTTACAATGGAGAAGAGTATGAAGAAAAAAATAGTATTATTCGCAATATTTAGTTTGGTTTTAATATTATCTTTATGTTTTGTAGCTTGTAATAAAGATGGAGGAAGTGGAACAGTAAATAATAATCCAGTACCACAAGAACTTCAAACTCCAGATTATACTAAACCAACACTCAATGCACAATTTGGACAAACCCTTGCAGACGTAGCACTTCCACAAGGTTTTACTTGGGATGAACCTTTAAGTACATCTGTTGGAAATGTTGGAACTAATACATTCCATGTAACTTTTACACCAACAGATACTGCTACATATAAAACGGTAACAGGAATCGAAGTAACAATTACTGTTTCAAAGGAAATTAAAGCATTAGGCGTAGTAGTTAATCCGGATAATAACAATACCTATGTTATAATAGATGGATTAGAAGGATATAAATGCAAAGTATATTCAGATACATTAACCCTTGCAGAAGCTCAAGCAAGAATTACTTCAGATAATCCTGACTTAAATTTAAGAACAGATAGTGATTTAAATTCAAGCACTAGACCACGTTTATCTGAGAATGTAGTCGTAATTTTAAACATAGTTTATGAGATAAAAAATAATACAGTTTCTCCTGCAACAGGAACGACTTGTTATTGGTCTACGGATGGATATGGTGGAGTTGGAATATTTAATATGTATGGAGATGTTGGAGTATCATTCTATAAATATGGCATAGAGGCTTCTTTTGAGGGGGCATCACAATGCACGGAATTCGATAGTTTTGAAGGATTCTGGGAAATAAGTACGGAATATGCTAACAACATAGAGGTTGAATATAGTAACCAAACATATTACTTTGAAATAATAGATGAAACTACAAAACAAGTAGAAATGACTTATCACGATTAATATGATTTAATCAAAAAATGTGTCAAATTATATCCCACTGTCTTCGGATGGTGGGTTTTTTATATGTGAAATTTAAAAAATCACCCCCAAATCACCCTATATTATTTAACTAATTAAATGATAAACTTTTTATATACTATAAAATGGAGGAATTTTATGAAAAACAAACTAGCAATAGTATTAGTCCTTTGTTTGGTACTTGTGTTTGCAATGACACTCGTTGCATGTAACAAGAGTAATGGTGGAGGAAGCAATGAACCTTCCATTCCAGATTACGTAGTACCAACTATTGGAGCAGCATACGGGCAAACGCTTGCAGATGTAGTGCTTCCAGAAGGATTTAGCTGGGAAGAACCATTAACTACTTCAGTTGGTGAAGTTGGATCTAATATTTTCCACGTCACATTTACCCCAGCAGACACAACAGCATTCAAAACTATTACAGGAATTGAAGTAACAATTAATGTTACAAAGGGAACACCTCAGCCTGCAACAGTTGCAAACTTGAATGCAACATATGGACAAACACTTGCAGACGTTGCACTTCCAACTGGATTTAGTTGGGAAGAAGCAGCAACAACATCTGTAGGAAATGCAGGAACTAATGTATTCCACGTTAAATTCACACCAAGTGATACAACACATTTTAACGAAGTACGTAATATCCCTGTTTCTGTTATAGTTGCTAAAGCAAATTATGATATGACAGGTGTTGCTCTAAATGGTGGACAATTTACTTATGATGGAACAGCAAAATCTCTTGCTATTTCTGGTACACTTCCACAAGGTGTTGAAGTAACATATGAAAACAATGGAAAGACAGATGCAGGACAATATCCAGTTGTTGCACATTTCACAGGAGATGCAAACCACAATGCTATCCAAGATATGACTGCAACTCTTACAATTCTCAAGTCTGATATCCAAGGTTTATCATTTGTAGATAAGACAGTTGTTTATAACGGACAAGTCCAAAGCATCGCTGTTACAGGAACTGTTCCACAAGGTGTTGAAGTAACATATGAAAACAATGGAAAGATAGATGCTGATGTATACGAGGTAACAGCACACTTCAATGGAGGAACAAACTATAATAATCTTCCAGATATGCATGCAACATTAACTATTGCAAGAGCAAGTGTACTTGATATTACTTTCCCAGATGCAGATGTAACATATGATGGACAAGTTCATGCATATGAAGTTACAGGAACACTTCCACAAGGTGTTACAGTTGAATATAATATTAAGTATTATCAGTATAACAATAGTACAGATCAATTTGAATGGGTTCCAGTTGACCAGATGGTCAATGCAGGGGATTATGAAATCACAGCAGTATTTACTGTAAATGATAACTATCTCCCAAAATCCAATATGTATGCTGACTTTACTATTAATAGAGCAGTTCCAGATATTAGTGCTTTAACAGAACAAATTTATGTCATTGAGAATAATTCTTCAAACAATAAGTTTGGAGCAAACTTAATAGCAGGAGTTGTTCCTGATAAAATTAATGGTGATTGGCCTATTCCAGTTACTGGTTACAACACACTTACTGGAGATTATTATAAACTTGTGGGTGATGTACTAGATGGTGGTATTGATATTAACTATGAACCTGTTGAGGATGTTGCATTCAACGTTATGGGTTGGGATTCTTCATTATATACTATAGAAAAGTCATATAATGAATTAACATATCTCTCAACACTATATGTTGAAGAACAAAATATCACACTAAGATTAGTTAATCCATCAGGTGCAACTACATTAGCCGCTCTAAAAGAAGATGCTGATGATTTTTCATTATATGTTTATGTCTATGAAGGACATGTTACAAACGATGAGTCTTTCTATGGCGATAACAAACTTGTTCCTATTGCAGTATATACTGTATGGGATAGAGATTTATTCTTCTCAGTTGAAAAAACCACATGGTATTGGATAGACAATACAGGTGATCCACAAATTGAGAACAGTGAAACTATATATCTTATCACTATAGATGAAAACACACTTCAAATGTCTTTCTATGAAACTGGCGAAATTGAGTACTTATATGTAAATGAAGCAATGAATAAAACACTTTCATTCAACAAGATTGGCGATAGTGCACCATATGCTTATTTACTATTTGAATTTGAAGGTACATACACATGGGAAACATTACCACAATACGGTGCAGTAGTTGGAGAATGGAGACAAGAGGATGATGCTGTTTATGAGTATTACTATAACAACTACTATACAATAGGTGAGAACAATTACTTATCCTTAATCACTGGAGAACAGCAATACGTATTTGGTTTCTGGGAAGATAATGGATTCATGGGTGTAGATGGTGAAAACTATGTCGTATTATCATTCAATGTTTTATTTGATGATTACAATGGATTATGGGCATATTTCTTTGATGAAGAAGTAGACCTAGATGTAGACCTTTCTAAGTATGAACCAAATATATATAGAATGAGTTGGGAATATATTGGTCCAACCACTATTTCAACGGAATTTGGACATTTCGATGTTTTACAAGATGGTTCACTTGAATTAGATTATACTGATGCAAATTTTGTATATAACTATATGTCTAGTCCATCTGAAACTGGAACTTTATATTTCTATGAACATTATATCTATTCCGCTATCCCATTTAATGATGAAAACAAAGTGTCAAATGCAGATTATTATTATGATGAAGATTCAAATATCATGCGTCTCTGGTATGCTGATGGCTACTTTACATTTGATGTAAGCTCATATAACCTCGGTACTTTAACAATGCGTGTTGGTGAAATCGTTGGATGGATCGAATTTGAACATAATGTTTATTCCGGAAGAAATATGTACGGAGTTCTATCTCAAGATGGAAATCAAAGAAAAGTATTCTATTATTTGACAGAAAGTTATGAAGATATTTTTAATGGTACTGTTGAACCATGGTTATCTAATATTTCGTACTTAAGCTGGAGCATAAAAAATGGTATTATTGCTTTATCCAGTTATGGACAAGATGGAATATATTACCAAGTAGATAATAAAAAGATGCTAATTGCCTATGTTGGTGAAAATGTATATTCATATGTAAGATATGAGTATGTAAGTGAACAAGATCATACAGTTGTTGGTGGAGAACGCTTTGACTTCAACATAATCCTTGGAAACAAAGTGATGGTTTACTATTACACTGAAGGTGATAGAGATATCAATAACGATCTTATTTGGATATATAGTTCAGATGCACCTACCAAGTGGGAATATTCAGAACTTGGTGATTTCATTGTTACTTATATATATGAAGGTAATTGGATACCATATCGTACCTACTACTTTGTAGAGGAAGATGGTGTAAAAACCCTAGAGATGGTTCAATTTGATATGTGTTGTTGCTATTATGGTTATTTCTATAAGGATATAGGAAGTTTTAATGTTGAATTGGATAAGTGGGTTTCTGTTTATACAACTAATGTTGTAATGCTTGGAATAGCTGGAGAACATCAAGACGAAGCAGCATTTATTTATACATTTGCTGGAAAACTTGCTGAGAAAGATATTCTAACATTTGCTGAACTTATGAATCTTAATCCAAGTGATGCATCAGCAATGGAGGCAGCAGGATGTATTGGTGTATTAAATCCAAATGGATGTGGATGGGAATATGATTCATCCGATCATAGCTATATTGATGTTATAGTATATAACGTCAAGGATGATGATTCAGATGATGAGTATCTTGGATTCTATTGCAAAGGAACTGATTTATCTACTATTCCATTTGGCTATGAAGTTGCATATGTATTAAAAGATGCAAGTGATGGATACCCATATGCATTCTTTAGATATCCAACAGATGAAAGCAAAAATGCAGAAGGATACATAGCCGCTGATTGGGAAGCAGCAGATTTATCTCACGTTTGGTTTGAAGCATCCTTTAGAAATAATGGCTATCATTGGACAACTATTGAAAAAGCAGGTAAGACATACATAGTAGAGATTCAAAGTGGATATCCAGTATATGTTGCATTAATTAATGGTAATACAATAGATTGGAGATATGATCCAAGTGTTGTTGTATATACTAAAGAATTAGATCCAGATGATACTCCAGATAGTGGAGATGAATACACATTAGTATTTGCAGATATTAATGGATTAGCAACGGTTGCTGGTGTTATTAGAGAAGTAGGTCTTTCTGAAGCAGATATTGAAGATGCTTTTGAAAATGGAGTGATAGATTGGGATGGAGTATGGACACAAGAAGGAAACTACATTAGATTTATGAGTAGAAATTATTTATTTAGTTTAGTAGAGAGCAGTGTAGTTCTTGGTCCATTTGATAGCCTAGTGTTTGAACTAGATACAGAACATGAAGGAGAAATCATCCCTTCTAATTATAAAGGTACATTACGTGTTGTTGAACAACAAGGCAGTGTTACTTATGCATTTGGAACATTCTTCGATCAAGTGTTTGTAATTAAATTTGACGGACTATATACACTTGAACAAGCAATTGAAGAATTTAATACAGGTACTCCAGTTGAAGAAGATATGTTGCCTGGAAATTTGTATTTGTTAGATGGCGAGGGAGTATTTGAACTCGTTTATAATACAGATGATGAACAATGGATAATACAACCAGTATTATTTGACACAGTTTGGTTTACTCGTGAAAATGCATCCGTATTCGTAAAATATGGCGACGTACAAATAGTTTTCTCTCTTCCAGATGCAATGCAATATTATAGCATTTATCAATCTGGCACAATTGAAGATTTTGCTACAGTTCCTTATTACAGTTGTTATGGCACATGGTATGTAGATCCTAATAATGAAGACCGCATTATAAATCTTGGTAGTGATGCGTATCCACTCTCAGTAGTAGATAGAGAAGCAGGCGAATTAGAATGGGAAGCTATTCCATAAATCAATCATTTAAAACTAGATAGTTTTATATCCCACTGTCTTCGGATGGTGGGATTTTTTTGTATTGGTTTTATTCTGGGAAAATAAAAAAGGCTATGTATTTAACATAACCTCCGTCTTGGTGCGACCACTGGGACTTGAACCCAGATGTCTCGGACACACGCCCCTCAAACGTGCGCGTCTGCCAGTTCCGCCATGGTCGCTCGTTTTGTGCTTTCACATTTTAGTATAACAATACTAGGTTGTCAAGAAAAAATAAAGAATAGGGTATAAAAAATAGAGAATTCATTTAGGTGAGGCTGCCTTGATGAAAAGTTATCTTTATTAAAACATCTATTAAAGGGAAAAAATAATATGTAAATAAACACATTGTATATTGAAATTTGTGGGTTAACTATGTTAATATTTAAATAATCTTAAATAAATAATTCAACCATTGTTTATTGCAAAACAGATACTTAATGATGTTAAAATGTTATTATCAATAGTAAGATTGTTAAAAAATATGAATTTTGGTTGAATATATTAAGCGAGGGTAATATGAAGATATTATTAGTTGATGATGAAGAGTTGCAATTATTACGTATAACAAATGCGGCAAAAAAATCATTACCAGAAGGTAGTGAGTTTTATACATATACTAATCCTATTCTTGCATATGAAGAAAATGTAAATACCAAATTTGATATCGCTTTCTTGGATATAGAAATGCCTCAAATTAATGGTATACAACTTGCTAAAAAACTTAAAAAAACTAATCCTCTAGTAAACGTAATATTCGTTACTGGATATGATAAATATGCACTTGAAGCATATAGAATTCACGCATCTGGTTATATTACAAAACCAGTTAATGAAAGAAAGATAAAAGATGAACTTGCAGGCCTTAGATATCAAGTTTCTCTAGAACAGAATCATAAAATTCAAGTTAAATGTTTTGGCAATTTTGAGATTTTCTGTAATGGAGAACCACTCAAATTTCAAAGAAGTAAATCAAAAGAATTATTTGCTTATTTGGTAGATAGAGAAGGGGCAGCTATAAATGTTAATGAACTAAATGCAGTATTATGGGAAGAAGATCATAAATCCTATCTTAGAAATTTAATTGCAGATATTCAATCTACTCTTGCAAGTGTTGATGCAAGCGATGTATTTATAAAACGATACAATGAGTGCTATGTAGACATAAATCAAATAGACTGTGATGCATATGAATATAAGAGAGGGAATGCGGATGCAATTAGAATGTATCGTGGCGAATATATGATTCAATATCCATGGGCTGTTTTCGATAGTGATTTTAGAAGACAAATCTTTGATGATTAGTCATTTTGTTCAACAAGGTTATAATCCATTCTAAAAATCAATTTTTTTGTGCGGTTTTGTGGCACATTTGTGGCACTCTATATGTTATCATATAATTAGTATATTATTTTTTGTGTGCGTATATTGTGCATATGTAAATTTTTATATATAATAAAAATATTACAAAAATAAACGGAGTGAAACATGAAGATTAAACCTATAAGAATTTGCCTACTACTATTAATTGCATTATTTGCAGCACTTTTACTTTGCAGTTGTAATAAAGTTGTTGTGGTTAGTGGAATCCACATGAAAGATGATGCAGTAATTGAAATGGTAACAGGCGAATTTTCTTATGATGGTAAGGTTGTAGTAGTTGAGTATGCTAATGGTGAGAAGAATGAGGTTAATTTAACAGAAGAAATGATTCCAGAGGCAGAAAGATTAAAGTTCTTCAAAATGGGTGAACAAGAAGTTAAGGTTGTTTATAGTGGAAGATTTGTAACAACCATGAAGATTAAAGTTTTAAGACATTCATTTGACGATATTTATGAACTTGTTGGCTACACCTGTACTTATGATGGCACTCCACATAGAGTTGAACTTAATCACGAATTGCCAGAGGGTGCAGTTGCAGACTATATTTATGGAAATACTTTCACAAACGCAGGGACATATAACATTGTCGCTGTTCTTACAAAAGAAGGGTATGTATCCAAGACACTCTCAACACAATTGGTTATAGAGAAAGCAACATATGATACAACTGAACTTGAGTTTAGCAGCAAAACATTTACATATGATACAGAAGCAAAAACGCTTCAAGCAGAAAATGTTCCAGATGGTGTAAATGTAAGATACGATGTTTATTCAGGGAACATTAGAATTACAAATGCTGTAAATACTGGAACGTATAGAGTGGTTGCACACTTTGACAATACAAATTCAAATTATAATTCTATTCCAGATAGACAAGCTACATTGACAATACAAAAAGCTGACTATGATATGTCTCAAGTATTTTTAAACAATGTGACGAAAACTTATGATGGAATCAATTATACACCTGCATTAGATAGTTCATCGGTTCTCCCTTCTGGAGTATCGGTTTCTTTTGTTTGTAAGGACAAAGATGGAAATGTTGTTACATCTAATGCTAATGCAGGGGAATATGACATAATTGCTCATTTTGCAAGCAATTCAGCAAATCACAATCCTATTCCTGACATGAGTGCAAAGCTTGTTGTAAAAAAGCGTGTTATTGAATTTGGAGATGACATTTTATTTGATGACAGAACATATAATTATGACAGACAAGTACATTCGTTGGCTGTTGTTGGAACCATACCAGATGGTGTAAATGTTTCTTATGAGAACAATGATCAATCAAATGTTGGTGTTTATGAAGTTAAGGCAAAGTTCGAAGCAGTTAATCCAAACGAAACAGTTGATGTAGAGGAATTAACATCATACCTCACAATTAACCAAATCATAAAGAGTGTATTAATTAATGGCCATACAATTTCAGAGGCAGACTTAAGATATGATAGTAGTACATATACAATATCATTGTTTGGACTTGATACTGATATCTATTATATAAAATCCATTTCGTTCTATTATATTGACGATAATGATCAACAAGTTAGAGTTGTATGGGGCGATGCAGAGTATGAACTTATAGATAAAAAGACATACAATTATTCTATTAGCTTCGGATTTAATGACGAACAAGATGATGAAAACATTACACTTTTACCTTCAACTGGAACATTTACATATGTTGATATAGTATTTGACAACAAGGTTGTTGATTATGATGGATCACCACATACATTACAAGCATATAATGTTCCATCTACATATAACTATTACTATTCTTACTATTTGAAGGGTGAATTAGTAAGCCAAGCAGTAAATGCAGGAGAATACGAAGTAGTATTACATGTATTAGATGGAGAGTCATTAGTGTTTAACAAGACAGCATACTTGTTAATTAAGAAGTTAACGATTGATTTAAGTGCTGTTGAGTTTAATAGCGATGAACTAAGCTATAATGGATCACAACATACATTAGAGGTAACTGCAAGCACATTGCCAGCAGGTGTAAGTGTCACATATGAATATAAGCTAAATGGAGTGGTTGTAGATTCTGCAATCAATGCGGGTACATACACAGTTACAGCACAATTTGCTCCTATAGATAGTGTAAACCATGAAATCAATGTACAAGAATTAAGTGCAAACTTAGTCATTAATAAATGTGTAATAGATGTTTCTGGTGTTGAGTTTAATGGTGCCACAGTAGAATATGATGGTGAAAGACACTATATTTATGTAACTGAAAGCACATTGCCAGAAGGTGTAGAAGTTGAATATTTATATTATGGAGATGGTATAGGTCTTATGATACCAATTATTGCTTTAGGATATACTGTTCATGCAAGGTTTACTCCAGTTGATAAAAACAATTATGCAGTTAGTGAAGCGGAGAAAATTGCAAGATTAATCATTTCTAAAGCGACATTCACTGGAGAGGGTATTACATTTAGTGATTTAACTGTAGATTATGACCGCAACTATCATTCAATTTTCATTGAAGGTGATTTGCCAGCAGGTGTTATTGTTACATATACAAACAATAATAAAAAATATGCTGGTGAATACACAGTTACAGTACATTTTGAATCTGAGAATACAAAGAATGTTAATGTAACTGCACAAGATAAGCAAGCAACATTAAAGATTAATAAAATTGAAGAAGTTGTAACAGTCAATGGACATGCAATCACATTGGATGACTTACACTATGATTCATCTACAGGTTATTTTACTGTAGAAGGTGTTGATACCACACTTTATTATTACAAAATTGCATTAAGATATTCATACGGAACCAGTTATGTTGAGAAGTATTTCTATCCAGACAAATGGGTATCATATGATCCTATATATGAATTTGTAGTTGGTAAAGAGTATGGCTATAGAGTTCTCTTCCAAAGTGTAGATGAAGATGAAAAAAATAGTGTTACATACGTCCCTCCATCAGGTACTTTCACATATCAAAATGGAATGTTAGATTGATAGTCAAAAGGAGATAAATAATGAAAAAGCGTCACATATTTCTAATATCTATCCTTTGCTCACTAGTATTGAGCAATATAATTACAATCCCTGTTATGGTAGTTCAGGGGTTGTTCCATACATCTTCTGGAGACTTTACAATCTTAAACTATATTAAGTGGGAATTATTCTATTTTGTGACATTTATGCTATTTAGCTGTTTAGTATTATCCCACAAATTTGCAACTGGTAGATTCCAAGAGATATTATTTGTCGTATCTGCTTTATTATTAATTGCAGAATTGTTTGGATACATTTTATTCACACTAATTGAATGTAGATTTGATTTCAAGGTTGTTGATTGGTTCGGTTCAATGGACAAGATGATGACTGCTTGGATGTATTACATGATAGTTGGTGGTGCATTTGGAGTTATGTTCTTGGTATATGCCATTTTCATAAATAAAAACTTCGTTAAGCTCTTTAATAAATCCGGAATAGATGCAAGTGGAAAACTTAAGCAAGTTAAAGATACAAACCTTGAAAATTCTCGTTGGATGACAGAAGCTGAAAAGAAGAAGTTATTCAAAGTTTATGAATATAGCAAATTAAACACAATAGACCAAGATGGTATTCCAGTAGTTGCAAAATTAGACAGCAAGGGAAAAGATATGGAAGTTGCATTTAACTCACCATGTCACTCAATTATTATTGGTTCCACCGGTTCTGGTAAAACAACAACATTCGTATCTCCAATGATTCAATTACTTGGTGCAACAAATGCAGGAAGTTCAATGGTTATTACAGACCCTAAAGGTGAATTGTTTGCGATGCACTCCAAGTTCTTACAAGAAAGGGGATATGATGTTAAAGTTGTAGACCTTCGTGATACATATTCATCTTATCGTTGGAATCCACTAGATAGCATTTGGGATGCTTACACAGATTATAGAACAGCACATACAAAAGCTTATAAGCATCATAATGATGTTGAAGCATCTGGTCTTGAATTAGACGGAAGCATAGAATCATTTGCGGAAGCAAGTGAATGGTACGAATTTGAAGGCAAAGCATATTCAGATTATCAAAAATTACTTAATGCAGTTAAATTATATAGAAAGAAAATTTATGACGAGGTATATGAGGACTTAAACGACTTAGTTTCTGTTCTTATTCCTATAGAAAATGAAAAGGATCCACTTTGGGAAAAAGGTGCAAGATCCATTACTCTTGCAGTTCTTCTTGCTATGCTTGAAGACGCGGATGATGATAGTAATGGAATGACAAAGGAGAAGTTCAATTTCTTCAATGTCGCAAAGATATTACAAAATTCAAACAAGGACTATGAAGACTTGAGATTATACTTCAAGGGAAGAAGTCCATTAAGTAAGGCATTTTCATTGTCTAAACAAGTATGTGATGCAGCACCTACAACACGTGCTTCATACATGTCCATTGTTTATGACAAATTAACATTATTTAATGACGCAGGTATATGTGCATTAACAAGTTCATCTGACTTTACAGCAGAATCTCTTGCAGATCATAAGACCGCATTATTCTTCAAGATACCAGATGAAAAGGATACAAGACATAAACTTGCTGCAGTATTTATCTTAAATATTTACAAGACATTAATTAAAGTTGCATCTGCAACAAAAGAATTAGCTCTTCCTAGAAATGTTTATTTCATTATGGATGAGTTTGGTAATATGCCAAAGATTGAAAAGTTTGATAAGTTCATTACCGTTGGTAGATCTAGAAAGATTTGGTTCACAATGATTGTTCAATCTTATGCCCAATTAAATAACGTTTATGGAGAGACAGTTGCAGACATTATTAAAGGTAACTGTGGTATCAAGATGTTCATTGGTTCTAACGATATGGGTACATGTAAAGAGTTTAGTGAACTCTGTGGAAACATTACAATTGCTACAACATCCACATCTGGTTCAGCCAATAGTGACGTAAACTTCTCAACATCAATTCAAGTTAGACCTCTTATTTATCCAAGTGAATTACAAAGATTAAATAAGCCAGGAGACATTGGACATAGTATTATTGTTACCTTTGGTAACTATCCATTAAAGACATATTTCACACCTCAATTCAAGGTAAATTTATATAAGATAGGACAAATGAAGTCCGATGGTTTACAAGACAGATACTTTAATGAAAATGATATATTCTATGACATTAGAGTTAGAAATAAAAAATTAGTAGATTCTGTACAACAAAAGAAGAGTGGAACTTCCATGAAGACAGAACTTGCAGAATCCATAAAAGAAGAAACCAAGATTAAAGCGGAAGCAGAAGAAATAATTGAAGACAAACCTGCAGAAGAAAACAAAGATACGTCTCAAGATCAAATCCTTAGGATTTATGATGCATGTAAGGCAAAGAATCCAGACTTATCTTTCAAAGATTTCTGTTTAATGGTGGCAACCGGAGAAGTGGGTTTGTACTTGGAGGAGGTAGACCATGAAAAGAAATAGTGCAATAAAAAGATTTACATTGAGTTTTGCGATAATTCTCATTGCATTTTTTGCATTAACTTTTGGTTTATCCATAAGCGATATTGCTAATGCTTCCGATGGCAATGTTGTTTACTTTAACGATACTGTATATCACTCAACAAGTTCTGGAATAGTTTATGCCGAATTAGTTGTTGAAGGTCATCCAAACGAGGTTGTTAAGGTTTCATATCGTACACAATCTGAAACAGCCATTCAAGGTGTTGACTTTAATGGAGTAGCAAACACCGTTTCTATTACCATAGGTGCATCTGGAACAACAAAATATAAAATAGCAATAAAATGTTTAAACGATAGTACAACTAGACAAAAACTTTATATTGTAGCTAACAATGAAAACTATGGCAGGTTCTTCAATATTAAGATTGATTCTGCAGAAAATGCAGAAGTAAATACATCTAGAGACACATGCAAGTGCTATTTATCATTCAATAGTGCAGTTGATGCAACAGTTGGACAATTAGTTACTACAATTGGTGGCACACAAGAAGTTGCATATTGTAATGCTTACAAAACAATGCAATCCAAGTATTATAACAAGAAAACATTAGATGGTAGGAAAACATTTAAGTCCTGGAAGTATGGCATGTCATATGTTAATGCAGAAACAACAAATTGGCTTAATGCATTTATTAACCAAGGACTTGCAGATGCATATTCCTCTTATTTAATAAAGTGGATAGATAATGATCAATGGCATTCAAGTACAGACATATATGTTCTTGCTGGCGATAATGAATTTATACAATCTTATGACGAAGTAGAAAGAGGCATCCCTGGAATGTATCTTTACCTAGGTTTTGAACCACATCGTAGTGGTGCTGGATTATTTGGCAATGCATGTAAGATTAATGGTCGTGCAATGTATCTTATAAGTGTAGGGAAAAACCCTTATGACGAAGATGATGATTGGGTAGATGTTAATAGTAGAGATATTTATTCTCCTACTAAACGTGTATATTGGATTCAAGATGGTGAAACATGGTATGCAGACGATAATGCAATCACAGATTCTGTATTCTACAAAATTTACCCATATGCAGGTGTTTTAGATTCTGCAGTACTAGTTTGGAATAAGAATAAAGAAGTAGATATAAGGTTCGAACAACTTTATACCTTCATGACTTTAATTGATGACAAGGCTCCAGAAATTGTTGGTGAATATATTGATGATTCAAGACTATTAAAAGATGGTATACTTCGTTTCAACATTAGATTTAATGAGCCTGTATATTTATCTAAGACAAATTCATTGCTTCAAAGACAAGCTCTTCAATTCAATGTAAATCATACAAATCAACCATATTATGCAGATTATGTTGAAGGTAATTACACAGATACTCTTGTATATGAGATAAGTACAGCTAATTTACCAAAGAGAAATATTACGAATGTTACATACTATGTGCCAGAAGATGCATCTGATATGTCTTATTATTTAGACCAATATAAGAATGTTCTTAACAACAAAGTTGTTGTACAAAAAGATGGGGAGGGTCATGCAATCCCAAGAACATTTAATTTCTTAAATGGAACTATTAATTATTACAAACCAGATTTATCTATGGATAAGCCACATTCTAATGAAGAGAAAAACATCTATAATTTAATGTTGTCTTTAAATGCTAATGAAATTGCAGAAGGTACAATATATTATGAATGGAGTACAAGTGATACAAAAACAGACTCACAAAATCCAAGTGTCTATCAAAATTCATATGTACTCACAAATGAAGATTCTGGTTCCATGGCTATAACATTATATAAAGATGAGGCTGCTGGATTTACAAGTGGAACATATTATTTTCATGCCTTAGCTATATCACCATATGGACTTAAAGATTATCATTGTTTTGGACCATATAAATTAGATGGTGAACCACCACAAGTTGTTTTAAGCACAACTACAAACGAATTTAAGAATAAGGTATTTGAACTTAATAACTCTAAAACAACAGGCGCACAACCTTACAATATTACATTTGTAGCGGAGTGGAGTGATGAGAATGGAAGCAATAAACAATCTATAAATCTCATGACTAATGGCACAAGAATATCTGCATTCACACAGCCTTCAGATTATAGATATCAATATTCAACCAACATTGAAACGGATGGAGATTTCATTCGTGAGATTATGGGTACCAATAATAGAATAGATGCAAAGGTTTATTTGAATGTTGAAGATAGTGCTGGAAATAAAGCCACAACAAATTCTTTAAGAGTAGTATATGATAGGAGAGATGTATTTGGTGTAGATACTACATTCCCAAGTGAGCAAGGTTATATCCAAATAGACGACATTCTTACCTTAAACAATGCATATGATATTTCAAACGTACAAAGAGACGAAGGAAAGGGTATAGTTTTCTCAGTAAATAGTGCAGATAGAAGCCAAGTCGTTTCAGGTGAGACAGCATTCAGCGTTACTATTAATGGTGAAAAAGTATATGCATCAAGCACAGATGAATATACTGTTGTAATTGGAGATTTGGAGCCTGGATTCTATGAGGCTATACCAACAATTAAAGGTGAACTTTCAGGACAAGTTGTAGATTTAGTATCCTATCCTATTTATTTCTATTTATCAAATGGAAAGAATGATGTGTCTACTAATAAAACAAATGCTGAAAATGGGCTTGTTCTTACAAATAAAGTTTTCCAAATAGAAGATGCAAGATTCTATTATTTAGACGAAGCTGGTTCAAATGTAAGTTCTCATCTTTATGGAGCAACTTTGAATGAATTATTCAATAACTATGAAGGTGGATCTACAACACCAACATTCTCAAATAGTATTGAGGCCAAGAAATACATTAAGTATATGGAATACCAAGATTTGTATATTGTAAAACTTACTGCAAATATGGCAAGCTTACTCAATTCAAATTCTGGTTCTACAGCATATATGAAAGCTCAAGGCGAGACTGTTGTTGCACAAGAAGGACAATTATGGATTAGATATAAGAGAAATACATGGACCACAACAGCAAATCCATATGGATGGGCATTTTATTATTACAATATCAGTTCATCTTCTATGGATATCAATATTAATGGACTTTCCCAAAACTTAAATAATGCTATTAACACAGTAGTCAATCGTATAGTTGCTGCTGGAAAAACTGTCTATCTTGTTCAAGATTGGCAAATTGATCAAGCATCAGGAGCCCCATACTTAGCAGCTTCACAAATTCATAGTGCAAGAGAAGAAATAACACAAACAAAGACAGGAACAGCTTATATAGTTAACCCAACATATGATGGGGATGCTAATATTTATTTAAACACTGTTACTGTTAATGATGTAGATTATCCACTTGCAACAAACCTTAAATTTGTAAGGGGAGACAATTCTGAAATTTATTATAAATATGGTGAATCTACTGAGTGGATACAACTCAATATTAATGACGGACAAGTTTTACGTGATGTATTAGGAGTATATGCAAGTGGTATTTACACAATTCGTGAATATGGTGATTTCGGTGTATGTGAAT
Source organism: uncultured Clostridia bacterium (assembly GCA_947165815.1). Lineage (GTDB taxonomy): Bacteria > Bacillota > Clostridia > Christensenellales > CAG-917 > RGIG8124. Next base: position 14,676 of record CAMVBZ010000005.1, on the reverse strand, counting down.
ATCAAATTTACTATGATAAGCAATTGCCACTTTTAGACATATTCATTAATGATATTCCACAAACATTAGATGGAACAATAATGTCTTTATCTGGTGTTAAGGCATCTTTAGCTGAGATGAGAAATGCAGCAGACTCTCTTGCATATGTGGCGGTATACACATATCCAAATAGAGTATTACTTGACGTATTATATAAAGATGACATTCCTGGATATACATTGTCTTCTGGAAACTATTATTTACAAGTTGGAGACAGAGCAGGAAATATAGCAACTTACTCATTATTACTTTCTACAGCACAATTAGACGTAACAGCAGTAGAGAGCGAATCTGGAACTTCAGTTATTGTTAAAGTTTTAAATAGAAATGATAATGAAATTTACTCATATGAAGTATATTTAAACGAAGAAATAATAGATACAGAGTATGCTGCAACAAAGTCATACAAAAGTCCTGGTATTTATAGAATCGTTGTAATGGATATATATGGAAATTCAAAGACCGTATCCATAGAGCATGATTATCAAACACCAAAGATTACATGGTACTATCTCAATTCAATGGATTCTTATTCAGAATATAATCCAGACAACATTGTAAGAATGGTTATGGTTAATGATTCTTCAAGTGCTAGAACAACAAATGTATTTACATCCACATATGTACGACTTAAGTTTGATTTAAATTATGGAGATAGTGAAATTAAATACGAGATGTTAGATATTGATGCAAGCATGTATTCATATTCTCCTATAACAGGCGTGTTATCCATAAATGCACTAACAGGTTGGAGAATGCGTGTATGGTTTGAGGATCATCCAGAAAATGATCATATATATACTTGCCAATTAGATACAGAAGCACCCGGATTTGATGGTTCATTTGTTGGAACATCTTTCTCAAATCCATATGGTGTAGAAACATTAACACAAGAACAATTTGCAGCAATTGGTGTTGGAAATATGATTATTCCTGAAGGTTTGACATATACAACATTTGGCACTGAAACATTATCATTTGGAAATGGGGATATAATAGATGGAAATCATATATCTATAAAATTAAATGATTCATCTGGAATCAAGTCATATTCAGTTACAAGAAATGGATTGCCACTCGAAATGGAACTTGATGCAAATGACACACTTTTAATTAATAGCTTTGGTAGTTATGTAATTACTGCAACAGATAATCTTGGAAACACTTCAGTATTCTCATTCACAAATACTAAGGATCCAATTGCAACTGCAAAAGCAGGGAATGAGGTATTGGAAGATAGTGAAACATTTATAGGCCATGATGATGTTATTATTACAACTAACTATGTAGCTTATACTCAATTCTTATTCCATAGTGAAGATAGAGACTATCCATTTATTTTCCAATTTGATGGAAGTACATTAACATATGGAAACTACTTTGTCTCTGAAATAGTTAATGAAGAAGACCCAAGTATAAAGATATACGAAGCAGATTATGTCACGGCATCTGGATTTATGCTTTCATTAAGTGATCCTAATGTCAAGTTAGAGAGATGGTATTCAGTTTATGAAAATGACTTGTTTATCATTTATGCAATGTTTGATGCACAATCTAAATTGGCATTTAAAGTTCAAAGTATAAGTGGAGCAATTAGCTTTACAGTAGATTCTTCTGTTGGTAGTGGAAAAATCCCATTTGAATTTAACGCAGTATTATCTCAAGAAAAGACAGACATACCAATTTATTCTGATGGACAAAGAGCAGAAATTATAGAAGGATTAGATTTCATTTATATTGCTGGAACAATTACTCTAAAGATTGACGATGTACATCAATACATGCCAACTATTGAAAGAATAGAGTATGCATATTCAAGAGATAGTGCAGAGTTTAGTAATTTCACAACAATATACTGGCAAGATTCAGAGCATGATATTAAGCAAGAAATAGATGGTACAGCAAATGGATATTACCAAATCATTGTTCACAATGAATACAAGAATGAAACTGTATATACAATAAGAAAGGTTGCATCATTCCAATCTATAGTTACAGCTAGATATCAAGATGGAAGTGAAAGAGTATACTATGAGGATCATGACAGATGGATTTATTCAAATAGTGAAATAAGTCTTTTGGTATTCAGCACAAATGTAAGCTTTATAGTAAATGATGAAACATATGAAGGAATTGTATCCAAATCTACTACTGAGCTTGTTCTTAATACTTATGGTACATTCGATGTAAGAGTTATATCTGCAAATGGTATTTTTGAAAACTTCAAGTTTGAACTCGGTATGGAAGGGAACTTTGAGTTAGATGAAGACTGGATTACTGGATACAACATGGATGCACTATTACATGAGCAAGGATATACCAACACACGTTTATCTATTTCTGAGGAATCATTAGATGCAGGTGTTATGTATATAGACTTTGTTTATAACGGATCATTAATAGTCCCAGTTTATGATGAACTTGCCGAAGAACCAATTACAGATTTAAATAATCTAAACGAATGTATTGGTAAAAATGGCGCTGGCACATATCTTGTTCGTTTCAGAGATAAGTATGGTGATGCAGTAGAGAAGATGATTCACTATAATAATGAACCAAACTTCAACATTTCTAGAATGATTCTTGGTGAAGATGAATGGGAAACAATTGAAAGTCCAACAATGTTCTTATCTGGAATTAGAAGTAATTATAAAGTCAAATTTGAAACAACAAGTTCCATTTATGAATTTAAAATTAACGGCAACATTACAAGTCTTGATGAGCCTAAGATTTTAGAATATGGCACAAGTGGGAATGGTTCATTTGAATATTTAATTACATTCATTGATGAATATGGCAACAAGATGTCCAGTATAGTATACTTTGCAAGAAAAGAAATCGAAATAGATAAGTCTTCAATGAAAGAAGTTACAATAGATGATGTTTTATATACTAGAAGCAATGTTGTTATAACATTTGAAAATCAATATAACTCATATGTAAAAGTAAACAATGGGGAATATGTTTCATATCAATCTGGAAAAACATTCTTTAAAGATGGGAAATATGAATTCTTATTTGAAGATATCTACGGAAATAGATTGAATTATACAATCAATCACAAGAGTTATACACAGTACACACTTACAAATAGATCAACAGAAATGGAAATAATCCAAGGTTCTGTAATTAACAACGCACAAGTCGTATTTAAATCTTTAGATGGTTCATACATTAAAACTGTTGTTAAGAACGGAACAAGCTTAAGTGATTATAGTGGCAATGCATTTGCAGATACAGGACATTGGGAATTGTTGATCGAAGATAGTGTTGGAAATCAATCTTATGCAGAATTCTGGATCATTAGTAATTCTTTAGGTGAACTTACATATATACCACCATACGGATATGAAATATCCGAAATCTGGGTGCAAGAAAGCGAAGGAGGAAGTAAGTCATTACCTGTAGACAAGGAAAAACTATATCTCAACAAGAATGGAGACTACATAGTACTTGTTTCTGGAACTGAAATATCACAATCCTTCAGATTCACAATAACAATAGACAATACACCACCTTCAATAACATTAGATGGTGTTGAAAACGGAGGAACAACTCCAAGAGATGTAACAATTAAAGGATTAAGACCAGGGGATGTTGTAAAGATTTACAAAGATGGAATTTTAGAGGAGACAATTGAAGTTACAGTATCTACACAAGTTCCAACAATCTCATCTGGTGGAGATTACAAGATAGTAGTTACAAATATGCAAGGTATTTCATCAGAATACACATTCACACGTAAGAAGATTGCAAACACAGCAACAAGTATATTCTTCATTGTCCTTGCAGTAGCAATAATGATAGGAATTGCAATTGGTCTGTTCTATCACACAAGACACAAGACAGACGCATAATTAGGTATCAATAAAATTGATATAGATCAAAAAAAAGAAAAACAAAAAAAGGAGAAAATGTTATGTTATCAATTATCTCAGCAGTATCCGAAAAGGATCTAAACCAAATCGTAAAACCTCTTTTAGATGTTTTAGGCGTATTAGTACCAGTTTTACTTGGTGTAGTTGGTGCACTTGGTGCAGTATTCTGCATCGTTCTTGGCGTTAAATATGCTAAAGCAGACGATCCACAAGAGCATGAAAAAGCAAGAAACGGATTAAAGAACGCAATTATCGGATTCGTATTAATCTTCGTATTGTTAATTGCATTACAAATCGCAGTATCTATTTTCACAAATTGGTATAGAACATACGAATATCCAGTAGTGTAATTAGGTGATTATGAATAGAAACAAGAGAATAACTCGTTGGTTTCTTACCATAGTGTTATGCCTCGCGTTGATATTTTCATTAACCGCCTGTGGTGCGGATTTGGGAGAATTTAATTCAGACGAGGAAGACTATTCTAAATTCTATGAGTCTTTTGGAGACTTAGAGGGATTATATGATGGTGGTAGTCATAGCTATGATATAGAGGACTCACTTTTTAATGAGTACACTGTAGTGAACTTAGATTGGGAAGATGATGACGACAAAGTTGCATCTGAAGAATATGTATATATTGTTATTCCAATTAAAAAGGAAATACAAATAGAAAGTTTTGTTCTTTATATGAATAGTGAAACAGCGGTGGATGTATCACTTAGCGCGTACTATTATTCTAGTACAGCGACAAGGCCTGAAAAGATTAGATACAGAAACTCTCCGGACACAGAAATTATCATTGTTATTGAAGATGGTCATGAAGTCGAAAAGGAAGTTGAAATAGTTTATGATGATCCTATATGGAATGACAGAGTAGGAGATGCTACATGTTATGTCACAAGAGATTGGGGAAGTTTCATGATGGAGAGATTTACTCAACCGGGATACAGTGATGGATTATTGCACGCAGAAGAAGATAGTTATCTATATTTAATGATAGAAAACAATTCAGGATTACATAGAGACATGCAAAATTTATCATTCAACTTTATCAACTTTATAGTAAGAGCAGTATAAGGAGAACAGATTATGTTCAATTGGGTATGGGATTTATTGTACGGAATATCCAAGTCCATATATCGAATTATTGATTTTTTAATGTCATGTGCGAATATGCTTTGTGGCATAGAGCCTATTAAATATCAAGGAGTAGAAACGGACTTTTTAACATTCCTGTTACAGAATAAGAATGTTTCATTAGGCTTTGTTGCAGCTGCATTAATAGCCGTTATTTTAACATTCATATTTGGTGTTGCAGCGTTAATACGTACAATGGTAAGTGAAAAAGGCAATATGACGCCTACACAAGTGCTAATGAAGGTTGGAAAGACATTATTAACGTTCATATTTATTCCAATATGTTTAGCAATATTTGTTTATTTTACAAATGTACTAATGCAATCTTTATATCAAGCCACATTAGGTGGAAGTCCAGATGGAATAGGAAGATTCCTTGCTGGAGCATTTGGTCAGGATGCATTAAAGAGTGGAGTATCTTCAGATTTCTATCTAGATCCTTCATTTGATTACACAAGTACGAGTAGTATAAAACATTATTTAAACTTGTCTGATTACGATTATTTCTTCAGTTGGATTGGCGGTATTGCAATTTTATTAAGTCTAGGCCTTGCTCTTGTACAGTTCATTGATCGTGCGATTTCCATCGTCGTACTATTTATATTCTCACCAATATCAATTTCAGCATCTGTATTTGATGATGGTGCACACTTCAAACTTTGGAGAGAGCAATTCATTATCAAATTCCTAATGGGATACGGATGTATTATAGCAATCAATATTTACACGTTAATTATCGGGGCGATAACGAGCAACGGGCTCGTATTCTTCAACAACTATCTGCTCAACAACTTCATGAAGATTCTTATCATCGTTGGTGGTTCTATTTCAATGCAAAGAATAATGGCGCTCATAGGCAACCTACTACAATCTGGTGCTGGTTCAAACGAACTAAGAGATGCTGCAATTGCTGGAGCAAAGATGAATGCAATAGCTGGTACTGCTGGTGTAAAGGCAGCTTTATTCCCATTCAAAGCAACAAGATCAGCTGTAAACTTTGCAAAAGATACAAAGCAATACGGACTTGGAGCAACAATTGGAGACCGTCTTGGATTTAAGACAAGCAAGTCTTATGGCCAAATGACAGATGTTCAAATGGGACAAAGAAGACAACTTATGAGAGAAAGAGAAGCAATGCGTAGACAAAGTGATTCTCAATTCTTCGGAAATGATGAGAAAACCAAAGAAGCAATTAGTGGTTCAAAGCAAGATAGTGGCGGCAGTTCAAACAACAAGAAACCACCTAGCCAAGGTTCAAACATGGTCAATAATGCAATTAATAATGCAGTAAACAATAATAATAACCAACAAGATGACTTGTCTGATTTGAGATAGGAGAATATAGATGAGAATAATACCAAGAACCGCGAAGGTTAAAATACAATTTTTCAAAAACATTTCTATTGTAGATACACTTATTGCTTTGCTCGCATTAGCAGTAATCGTATTGCTATTTGTATCAAATCTAGGAATTATTAGATTTGTACTTATTGGCGTTGTTGTAATTTTAGTTGTTGGACTATTCATTCCATTTGAAGGACAGAAATTCTATATTTTCTTGGTGCATGCGATAAAATATATTTTCTCAACCAAAAAATATACTAAATCCACAACAGGTTCACAAAACAGCATAGACAACTTCATTCCATTCAAGAATGTAAAAGATGGATATATTGAATATAGTGATTATTTTGCTGGAGTTTTACAAATAGACCCAAGAGAGTTTAGTTTGCTTTCTGAGTATAGACAAGACCAAATCATTGACGAAGGTTTTGGAAAGATTATTAGAGAAATAGCAGACAAATCCAAAGCATCTATTGTAAAGATAGATAGAAAGCTTTCCTTTGAATCTTACATGGTAGATGAGGAGAAGAAGAAAGAAAGTCTATATAAACTCTTTGACACTGGTGAATTAACAAAGGCTGAATTGGATGCAAGGATTAAAGTTATAGACGATAGAATTAGAACATATTCTGTATTAACACACGAAACACCAATTAGAAGACCTTTCTATTATCTTGTTATTTATGATCCAAGCAAAGAAATTATAGATTCAATATTCAACGATGCAATAGCAACTTTTTCAGCAATTGGAATGACATCTCATGTATTAGACACAAAGGAATTAGGAATTTTCTTAAAATACACATTCACATCCAAGTTTGAAGAAGAGGATGCAGATATAATTGCACCAGAAGAATTCATGTCATGGATTAAACCAACAGAGATTGAGTTCAAAGCAACAGGTGCAGTTGTAGATGGAGAGCAGTGCTTTACATACACAGTAAGAAATTTACCTATTACAGTTCTCAATGCTTGGGGATATAGAATTTTCAATATACCTAATACAAAGGTTGTAATGAATCTTACTCAGTTTGATAAGGCAAAAGCTGTAAGAATGATAGATAGATCCATTCAAGAACTTGCATCTCAATCCGATCAAAGTTATCGTGCATCATCCTTAATTGACAAGCAAACACATATCAACACATTAGTTGAAGTTTTAAAAATGCTCCAAAATGATAACGAATCATTATATGGAGTTACAATACACATAACAATTTATCCTGGCGAAAATGCCACAAAAGATATAGTAAAGACAACAAAGAAAGCAATAAGACGTATATTTGCTGAAGAAGGCTTTGAACTATTTGATAACTATTTCAGACAGGACTTAGCATTTATATCTACAAACATTTCAAGATTAGATTCCATGACAGAATTCCAAAGAGCAATTCACTCTGGTTCTGTTGCAGCATGTTTCCCATTCGTATTATCTAATGTTATGGATGATACAGGATGTATCTTAGGAACAGAGAATGGTTATCCAGTCATTGTAGACTTCTTTAAGCGCGATTACGAGAGGGTCAACTCAAATATGGTAATTATCGGTAAGTCCGGTTCTGGCAAATCCTACGCCACGAAAACCATATTAACGCAACTTTCCGCAGAAAATTGTAAGATATTTATCTTAGACCCTGAAAATGAATATACATATCTCGCTCAAAATATAGGTGGAAGACTTATAGACGTAGGAACAGCTAGCGAGGGTAGAATTAATCCATTCCATGTTATTACAACACTTGAAGGGGATGAAGAAGGGAGTGAGTCTAAAGTTAATAACTTCTCAGTACATCTCCAATTCCTAGAAGAGTTCTTTAGAGTTGCTCTTGAAGGAATATCTTCTGAAGCTCTTGAGTACTTAAATAACATTATTGTTGATTTATACAAGGCAATGAAGATTAATTCAAAAACAAACTTTGCAGACTTAAAACCAAGTGATTATCCAACATTTGATGATTTAAAGGTTTTAATTGACAAGAAGTTAGAAAAAGCAAAGGTTGATTACGACATTACACAACTAAGAATATTACATAACTACATCTCCAAGTTTGCAGGGGACGGAAGAAACGCAAATTTATGGAACGGAGAAAGTACTCTTACTGTTAAAGAAAACTTTACCGTATTCAACTTCCAAAGCTTGCTTGCAAACAAGAATGGAGTTATTGCAAATGCACAGATGTTAATGGTATTAAAGTGGCTTGATAATGAAATTATCAAAAATAGAGATTTCAACATTAAGCATGGCACAAACAGAAAGATAGTAGTTGCAATTGATGAAGCACACGTATTCATTGATCCTAAGTATCCAGTAGCATTAGACTTTATGTACCAACTTGCAAAGCGTATTAGAAAGTATAATGGTATGCAAATTGTAATTACACAGAACATTAAAGACTTTGTTGGAAGTGAAGAAATTGTTAGAAAGTCCACAGCAATTATTAATGCTTGTCAATATTCATTCATCTTTGCACTTTCTCCAAACGATATGGATGACTTGTGCACACTTTATGACAAAGCTGGACAAATTAACGAAGCTGAGCAAGATCAAATTGTTAATAACCCAAGAGGTGATGCATTTATTATTACATCTCCAACAAGCAGAACGAACATAAGTATCGTAGCATCTCAAAACTCACAACAATTGTTTGGTGAGGGAAATAAATAAAAATGGCCAATTAGAATACATAAAACAGGAGGCAAATCATTATGCCAAATAAAAATGAAGAAGTAAAAATTGAAGAAAATGAGAATCTATTAAGTGAAGCTGAAAAAACTAAATTGATTGCTGAGCATTTAGCATATATTAATGATTTCAATTCTCACTTTCCAGATAACATGAAGATACAATATGATGAGAAAGCATTTTTAAGCAAATTAAATGATCCAGATGAAGTATCTCGCTATAAACGTAGTATACTTAGAGAGCAAAAACTTCAACAGCAAGAACTAATCTATGCAAAATTGGAAAGTCAATATGGTAAAGCACCAGATAATAGAAACTATTTAAATAGAAACATTCAATTTGCATTTAAGACAGATGGTTCTCCTGAATCTAATGCATACAACGAAAAACTATATTCAAATTATGTTAAAAATCCAGAAGCTTTACTTTACACAAAGTTAAAAAATATTATGGATACTAATCCACAAGCATATTATGAATCCTTAGATGATAAGGGCAAACTTTGTGACTATTATGATTTTAACCAAGAAGTAGTTGAGGATGCATTTGTATTTGCCACTATTGTAAAAGGTGATGCTTTAGAATGGGCAACTCCAGAAATGAAAAATGCCATAAAAAGTATGAAAAAGCCAATTGAATCTCTTGGTGTAGCACAAAGAGAAGCTTATGCATCTTTAGGATCAGCATATTTCACAATGCCAAAACTTACACCACAACAAGCATCAATATTAATGGCTAGTGGTCCAAAGTATGCAGGTAATGATGCAAGACCAGAAATTAGAAACTCAGTATTGAATGCACTATGGACAGATTCATCTGTTGAGCAACCTAAGGAATATTATAATAAATTAATGCAACAAGGTATGCAGCTTAATAAAGGATTCTTCTTAAGTCATGTAGCACTAGAAAGACAAGATGATGGCACATATAAAGAAGTTAGCTTTGATGACGTAATGAATAATCCTGACAATCCTAATTTAAGCATACGTAAAAGAACAGAAGATGAGATTTGGCACATTAGAAATATTTCTAAAGAATATGAAACAGAATATTTAGGATTATGGCAAAAGAAATATGCGGATGTAAGTGGAGAAGCATTTGATATTCCTAAAATTAAAGACCAAAACAAAGGTAACATCTTTGAACGTGTATTTAGAAGAACATCTAACGAATACAAGGCATTCATAAAACAATTTGAAGAATACAATAATCCAAAGTCCAAAGACTATTTAAATAGAGACAAGTTGTTTGAAAAAGCAGATGCCTATGAGCAACACAAGATATCTCAAGGCAAGTCTTATGAGGAGATGGATACAACAAGTAAGGGAAGAATGGATTTTGTTCATAATGTAAAAGAAACATTAACTTATATGAAAAAGGCAGATGATGTTATAAGAAACAAAATCGAAAATAAATTATATGCAGATCCAGAGAATAGGAAATCAATAGGTGAGTCATTCTTAAATATAGAAGATGTAGAAGAAAAGAATGAAAACAATTTAGATAATTATAAAGAGTTAAATCAAGACATTATGAACTTCCTAAATCTCAATGTTGATAAAAACAATGTTGAACAAGATGCACCATCTAATAACCAAAATCTTGATGGTGGAGAAGAAATAGGCGAGTTGGATGAAGTAAATATGTAAATAATTCTTAAAAATTAGCAAATGTGTTGCACGTTTGTTGCACTCGATTTGTTATAGTATAGATACAAGATGGGAATTCGGAGAAAAATATGATAAGTGTTAGAGGATTATTAAGGGCAATAAATAAGAAAAATCCATTAGAAAAAGCGAGTCCAGTTGAACAACTTGAACTTATGACTAAATATATTGCAGACAACATGACCGATACCGAAGAGGATAAGGCAGTATTAAAAGAAGTCATATATGCTGGAAAGTTGCAAATTGCAGAAAGTACTTTGGAATCTGTTGAGGCAAATGAAATCGGAGAATATGATTTTGATACTTATAATTCCAAAAAAGAAAATGTTGAATTATCTAAATTTATAAAAAATCCTGTTGCTACTCTTACCAATAAATTAAGAAATATTGCAGAAGGCAAAGACACCAAAAACGCAGACGAAATACAGAAAAACAAAAACGAAGCCGAGAAAGACTTAGATAAAGCATTACAATTCAAAGATAAAGCTTTAGAAGAAAAGAAAAAAGCACAAGAAGACTTAGATAATGCCAAAACACCAGACGAAAAAGAAAAAGCTGAAGATGCATTATATGAAGCAGAGAAGAAGGCTGAGTCTGCAGACCAATTTGTCAAAATGGCAATGGATAAGATAGATAATGCAGAAGTCGTAAATGGTAATAATGTAGATCCATATAAATATAATCTCGCGGGATTATTAGTTGAAATGGAAGGAGATAATTACAATACTTACGTATATGAAGAAGGTAAACTTGCCAATGATAAGATCAATCTTATGAAGCGTATGCCTGAATTCAATGGGAAGAATCCAATTCAAGAAGCTTTAAATAAGTGTAATAAAAAAGGATTCTTTGAAAAAATGTTTAATACAACATCTAAAGAATACAAAGCATTTGCAGAAGCACTTAAAAAAAGAAATGATTGTCAAACAACAAGAGATAGAGTTGAGGATACAGCAAAAGATTATTTAATGCATAAAATTCCTGGCTATAACGGAGAAGGTTTGCCAAATTTGGAAGATATTGAAAAATTATCTGGAGTAGGAAAAGACAGAGCAATGCTTGCATACAATTCATTAGCTTCAATTCGTGATAGTGAAGCATATGAAGGAAGATCTCAATTATTAGAGCAAAATGCACAACGAAACATAAATAATTTCTATGAACCTGAAAAAGTAAATGCCTTTATAGATGTAGAAGTAAGCAAAGAAAATAATAAAGAAATGGCAATTAAAGATATTTCTGAACTTGAAGACAACAAGATAGAAATTGATATAAATGATATTCAGGAAGACAAAAACGTTAAAATGGATAATTTATCTTTAGATAACTAAAGATTGATTATAATTTTCCCCCTATTTAAAACAAAAGACTCTGATCTAACTGTCAGGGTTTTTTGTTATTTAGAAAAAAATTAAAAAAATTTTAAAAAAAGTATTAAATTGTTGCATATTTGTTGCACAGCGTATGTTATAATACAATTACAATAGATGACAAAAGGAGAAAAACTATGCTTAATTCAAAAACATTATTAAACAATTTAGGTGCAACCAGAAAGGGAGAACATCCATATTTAAAATTAAACAAATTAGTAGATTATATTGTAGAGAACAATGATGGCAAGAATACAAATAATGAAAAATTATTTGAAGTAATTAATGTTGGAAAGAAAAATATTCTTGAAACAGTATTACATGCTAAAGAAGAAGCTAAAGCAAATACCAAGAGCAGAAAAATAATTGCTGAAAATCCAGCTATCGGAGATTATCAAAAAGCAAACAACATCATGGCTAAATTCGTAAAAGCTCCAGAAACAACCATTAAGGTAATGTTAAAAGAGAAGTTAAGAGAATGTGATGATGCACAATTTGAAAAGAAAAATAAGCTTAAACAAGCAATTGATGCTTTAGATGGAAAAGAAAAAATGTATTCCAACTATGAGAAGGAAAAAGCTCCACAATTACATGACAAATTAAATATTGTTCAATATTTAGGTGAAGCTGGCGTTCCAGAAGAAAATGCAATCAAAGACACATTAGATGCATGTAAGCCAGGATTCTGGGAAAGAACATTTAGAAGAACTTCAAAGCAATATAAGACATTTGAAAAAGCATTCAAAGATAGAATGGAAGGTGGCAAGACTTCAAGAGAAGATTTAAACAAGGCTGCAAGAGATTATATAAAGCATAAATTCCCTGATTTTGATGGAGTAAATCTACCAAAAGAATACGAAATTGCTGAATTAGACCAAAAGTCAATAAATAGAATTCAATCTTGTATTGCTGTACTAAAAGGTACTGCAAAGTCTAATGGTTTTGATCAAAGAGAGAAATTATTAAAAGATTCTGCTAATCAAGTATTAAAAGAAGCTAATGAAAAAGAGACATTTGAAAAAACAATGGAATTAAACTCAAAAGATCCTCTTATCGCAAGAGAAGAAGCAGTATCTAACGAATTAAATAAAAATTTACAAGATAATTTAGTAAATGACATCAATAAAATTGAAGAAATAAACTTTGAAGAACAATTTAAGGATATAAAAAATAACATGGAAGAAGAAGTCGATATAGATGATCCTGATATGTCAATGGAACAATAACATAGTTAAAAACTCTTAAATATAAAACAAAGCCCTGATTTAACCGTCAGGGTTTTTTGTTATTTATAAAAAAAATAAAAAAATTTAATAAAAAAGTATTAAATTGTTGCATATTTGTTGCACATGATATGTTATAATGTAATCAAATAAAGGAAGAAGAGGTGACTATATGTTATTAGTTAGCGATTTATTATATCAACTTGGTGGAACAAAAAACAATGATAGTTATGTTGTAAAGCATCCTATGGAAAAGATGCAAATTTTAGTAAACTACATTGCAGAGAACATGGAGAATAACGAAACAGACCAACAAGCATTGAATGGACTCATTTATGCTGCAAAGAAGAATATAGCCGAGACCATTATCAACTTAGAAGAAGATAAAGGATACTCTGTAGAGATGAACACACAAATTCATTTTGATATGGAAGAAGGCGAAGACCAATCAATGTCTAATACCATGACAAGTATGTTCTTACTTGCTCCAGAGACAATTACAAGAAACCTAGCTGAAGGTAATTTACAAGAGGATCCTGCTCTAGATGCTCAATCAAATGAAACAGAAGAGGAAAAGGCAGAGAAGAAGGAAAAATTAAAGAATGCATTTAAACTTTTACAAGGAAAAGAAGGATCATATGCCGCTTATGAAGCCCAGAATGCCGATGTAAAGAACGATATGCTTTTCCTTGAGAATATGTTCCCAAATGAGTCAGATTATCCACTTAAAGATGCAAGAAATGAAATCAAACCGGGGTTCTTTGAAACCGTGTTCCGTAGAACATCTAAAGAATTTAAGGATTTCCAAAAAACATTTAATGAAAGAGAGAAAGGGAATGCAACAAGAGAAGAAGTAGATAATGCTGCAAAAGCATATTTAAAATATAAGATCCCTGGATATGATGGAGATGGTATTCCAACTGTCCAACAATTAGAAGGTTTAACTGGAAAATCAAAGGATAGAGCATTATTCTGTATTAAAACTCTAATGGCCAATGAAGAATCTAGGGAATATGAGGGAAAATACCGTGCTCTTATGAACGTTGCTCAAAATAACATAAAAGAATATGGAGAAAATACTCTAAACGTTATGAAAGAAAGCAATTCCAATCCAATTCCAGATGTAGATGCTTATTTAGCCGCACAAGCAAACAACAATGTACAACAAGAGAATGTAGTACAAAATGAAGAGGAACAACAAGAATTAGACGCAAGCTTCCAATTACATGTTGCAAAAAATATACAAGAAGAAGAAAATGGAATGTATAATAATGATGTTGATAATGATAAGAACATAGAACAACAGTTGGAAGAAGATGCAAATCAATTAGA
>CAMVBZ010000004.1 GCA_947165815.1 uncultured Clostridia bacterium | reverse complement strand
TTTACAGCGTGGACTACCAGGGTATCTAATCCTGTTTGCTCCCCACGCTTTCGTGCCTCAGCGTCAGTTTCAGTCCAGAAAGCCGCCTTCGCCACCGGTGTTCTTCCTAATATCTACGCATTTCACCGCTACACTAGGAATTCCACTTTCCTCTCCTGCACTCAAGTAGCCCAGTTCAGGGGGCTGACATTGGTTAGGCCAGTGCCTTTCACCCCCTGCTTAGGTAACCACCTACGCACTCTTTACGCCCAATAATTCCGGATAACGCTCGCCCCCTACGTATTACCGCGGCTGCTGGCACGTAGTTAGCCGGGGCTTATCCTTAGGTACCGTCATTATCGTTCCTAAGTTTAGAGCTTTACAATCGTAAGATTTTCTTCACTCACGCGGCATTGCTGGTTCAGAGTTGCCTCCATTGACCAATATTCCTCACTGCTGCCTCCCGTAGAAGTCTGGGCCGTGTTTCAGTCCCAATGTGGCCGATCAGCCTCTCAGCTCGGCTACCCATCGCAGTCTTGGTGGGCTGTTATCTCACCAACTAACTAATAGGATATGAGCTCATCCTTGTCCGCCGGAGCTTTCACCGCAGTACCATGCGATACCGTGGTCATATTTGGTATTAGCATAAGTTTCCCTATGTTATCCCAATGACAAGGGCAGATTGCTCATACATTACTCACCCGTCCGCCACTAATCTTTCATCCCGAAGGAATCAGATCCGTTCGACTTGCATGTGTTAAGCATGCCGCCAGCGTTCGTCCTGAGCCAGGATCAAACTCTTGAGTTTAATCTTGACTAATGCTATCAAAGGTTTTGACGCATTTGAATATAGATTTAATTCACATTAAAATCGCTTTTCAAAATTGTTCAATTTTCAAGGTTCACTGCCATCCTTTGAGGGACAGCTCTCACATAATACTATAACCTAATTTTTTTGTCAAATAGTTTTTTCAGCTTTTTTAACAATTTTTATAGTTATGAATTATGCAATTTTCAAGTCTGCCTAATACAGCTGACCGGACGAAATTATATCACTATGTTTTATATGTGTAAAGTGAAAAATGTAAAAAATTAAAGTTTTTTATATCTTGTTCATTTCTTATAAAAATTATAGCTAGATATTGTGGTTTAACTACGCATATGCGCGTGCGCGCGTCAATTTAATATATTATATAGAGTAAAAAAATAAATTTTAAAAAAATTTTTGAAAAATTTTAAAATTAGTGATTTTTTTCAATTACACCGCCACCAAGACAGTATTGATCTTTATATAAAACACAGTATTGACCCTCAACAATTGCTCTTTGTTTATTGTCAAAAACCACCCTAACTGAACCATTCTCAATATATGCTGTTGCTTCTTGAAGTGGTTGGCGATGTCTTATTCTCGCAAGGCACCTAAATTCCTTCTCTGACGGTTCATTAGGAATAAAATTGAATTCACCTGTTAAAAGCGTATTTGAATATAATATATCTTCTTCTCCTTGAGAAACTATTAATAAATTATTCTCAACATCTTTCTTTAAAACAAACCATCTGGATTCATTTCCATCTTTAATTCCACCAATCCCTAATCCTCTTCTTTGACCTTCTGTATAGAAATATACCCCTTTGTGTCTTCCTACAACTTTGCCATCCTCTGTTACAATGTCCCCTTCCTTCATTGGAATATACTGAGCAAGGAATCCTCTAAAATCTCTTTCTCCTATAAAACAAATACCTGTGCTATCTTTTTTTTCGGAGACTGGGATATTATTTTCTCTTGCATAATCTCTAACAGAGTTTTTAATCATGTCTGAAAGAGGAAACATTACATTAGATAATTGGTCTTCTTTTACCTGATTTAAAAAATAAGTTTGATCTTTATTTTCATCTTTGGCTCTCATTAAATAATGGATTCCATTTTCATGCTTTATAGAACAATAATGACCTGTTGCGACATAGTCTGCTCCGAGTTCTTCTGCGTATTTTTTAAATGGTCCGAATTTAATCTCTCTATTGCATAGAACATCTGGATTTGGTGTTCTTCCTTTTTTGTATTCTTCCACAAAATGCATAAAGACATTGTTCCAATACTCTTTGGAAAAATCTACGGAATAATATGGTATATCCAGGGATGTGCAAACCCTTTTAACATCTGCCCAATCATCCTCTCCAGTACACACACCATTTTCTGATGTTTCTTTCCAATTTGACATGTATAAACCAATCACATCATATCCTTGGTTCTTTAAAAGTGATGCTGCAACTGCGCTATCTACTCCACCACTCATGCCAACTACAACTGTCTTACTCATATCATTCCTTTTTACACAATAAATACTTAACATATTGATTATATATTTTTAAAGTGCTTTTGTCTATAAAAGAAAGACACCGACAAATCGCTGCCGGTGCCAAACAAAATGGTCTTATTTAAGGGAGAATTATGAAGACCTAGATTAGTTTATTTGAATACCCTTCTTATTACTGTTAGGGTTTTCTTTTGGGACTTCAAGTTTCAATATTCCATCTTCATATGAAGCTTTAATCTCACTAGAATCTATGTAGCCTACATAATAACTTCTAGAGCATTTTACACATCTTTCTTTGCAAATAAATTTGTCATTTGAATCCTTAGATTCTCTACTTGCATTAATTGTTACATAACCATCTTCATAGTCTATTGCAATATTTTCCTTTTTGAATCCTGGAAGTTCTATTTCCATAATGTATTGATCATCTGTTTCTTTAACATCTGTCTTCATCCATGAACGATTTTCATCATAGAAGATAGGACTAAAAATTTTATCATAGACATTTTGGAACATTGCATCCGGACTATCGTTTACATTTCTCATCATATAGTTTTTCATAGTATTATCTCCTTTTGATATTTATTTAGCAATATTTCGATTTGTTTGTTAGCAATCTTTTTTATTATTTGTTAGCACTCTCATATTGCTTCTGCTAATATTGTAACATGTTTAGTATATTTGTCAACTATTTTTTTGAAAAATTTTTTGTTTTATGGTAAATTATTTTTGCGATGTACACGTAGCTCAATTGGATAGAGTTTCAGATTCCGATTCTGAAGGCTGGTGGTTCGATTCCACTCGTGTACACCATTTTTTTATTTTAAAATTATTAAAAATTCACTATTTACATTTTTTTCTCAACTATTTACAATAAAAAATGAGGGGGATTTTATTATGGCATTTAATGGCGTTATTACAATTAGCCGAGAATATGCATCAGGTGGTCGCGAGGTCGGCAGAAAATTAGCAGCAAAACTTGTAGTTAAGTTTTATGACAAATCAGTTAGTGAACTTACAGCTGTTGAAACAGGCATAAAACCTGAAGTTATTGATGACTTTCAAGATAGAACTCCGAAAAACTTTGACTATGGAACATATTCATCTGGAAAATTCTCCCCAATTAATGACGAATTATTCGCTGCGCAATCAAAAATTATAAAAAAGATTGCAGAGCACCCTTGCATAATTATTGGTAGATGTTCTGACTATATTCTTAAAGGAACACCTGGATTAATTAATATATTTGTTACTGCACCTATTGAAAACAGAATTGAACGTGTAACGAGTATGCACCATATTTCAGACAAAGAAGCTCTTAAAATTATTAAACATAGCGACAAACAAAGAGCGAAATACCATGAACACTATTCAAATACAAAATGGGGAGATCCTCACTCATATGACATAGTTGTCAATACTGGTATGGGAATAGATAAAGCTGTAGAAGCAGTTTATGCTATGGTAATGGCCATTTCAGAAAAATTCCCTGTTCATTAATATTTTTAATACAAAAATCTAAAATTAATCAAAAGATGAACAGAAAATAAAAAACTGTTCATTTTTTATTGACTATTTGACTTACAGATAGTAAAATTCCCTTAACATAAAAATATAAAAGAGGCGAATTATGTTTGATATTATATTAAATCCAAATGGTGGACACGGCGCAAGTTTAAAGGCTCTCAAAGTTGTTGAGCAATGTTTAAAAGATGCAAACCAAGACTACACTATACATAAAACAGAATATGCAGGACATGCTATTCAATTAGCAAAAGAATTAAACGAGTCATCTGATGATTTAAAACTTATTGTTTTAGGCGGAGATGGAACATTTAACGAAGTGTTAAATGGTTTAACAGACTTATCTAAAGTTACAATGGGTATTATCCCCTGTGGAAGTGGAAATGACTTCATAAAGGCTTCAGGACATCCAAAGAAATATAAAGAAGCAATGGATGTAATACTTCAAGGAAGCACATCATATGTTGACTACATTAAAGTTGGAAACAAACGTTGCTTAAATGTAGCAGGAGCCGGAATGGATGTTGATGTTCTAACAAAGTATGCAACAGTTAAAAAATTAAAAGGGAAAGCAGCTTACTACTATTCCCTATTCTATACACTCGCACACGCAAAATTCCATCATATGGAAATCACAATTAATGGTGGCGAACCTTTAGAAAGAAGCGTATTTATGATTGGTATTGGAAATGGTCAATTCATCGGTGGCGGACTAAAAGTTTGTCCAAATGCTGTTATTGACGATGGAAAACTTGAAGTTGTTATTATCAACGAAATTAAAAAATCAAAGATTATTGCTAAACTTCCAAAATTCTTATCTGGAAAACACCTTGCTTGCGACTTCACCGAAGAATTTGTAACAGATAAATTACATATTAAAGTTTTAGATGATAGCCAATTCCAATTTGACGGAGAAGTACAACCAGTTGAAATGAAAGAAATGGATATGGAATGCGTTCATAAAGAACTTAAGATGTACAGATAATTATTATATCATAGGCATAAAAAACCCCAGGCAAATCGCTTGGGGTTTTATTATTTAAGAAATAATTAATTACATAATGATACGATAGATCTTTTCAAGGTCTGCTTTGCTCCATACTTGTGGGCATGGATAAAGTGGATTTGCTTCTGAATAAGCATGATCTATCATTAGAGGAAGATCTTCCTCTTTTATTAATTGAGAACCATCTTTTGCTCTAATCTTATCTGGAATTTCCATTGATGCATTAAGATCTCTTATCCATTGGATAAATGCCTTTGCTTTTTCCTCATTATTTGCACCTTTGATATCAATACAATCTGCAAGTTGAGCAAGTTTCTTATATGCACTCTTTCCATATGCATCTAATACGTATGGAAGAATTACTGCATTTGCAAGTCCATGTGGCACTCCGTACATACCTCCTAATGAGTGTGCAACAGCATGTACATATCCAACATAAGAACGAGTGAATGCACGACCCGCCAAGAATGCTGCTTGTTGCATTTGATTTCTTGCCTCAAGGTCGGTTCCATCATCATATGCTCTCTTTAAGTATTTATGAATTAATTGAACAGCTTCAATTGAATCTTTCTTTGTCTGCTTTGTATTCTCACTTCCAATATATCCTTCAACAGCATGTGTTAAAGCATCTACACCAGTTGTGGATGTTACAGGTTTCGGAAGACCAATCGTAAGTTCTGGATCCATAACAACATATTTTGGAATAAGATATGGATCATTAAGTGGATATTTTTCTTTCTTCTCTGGATTAGAAATAACCGCAGCAACTGTTGCTTCACTTCCTGTTCCTGATGTTGTTGGAATAGCAACCAATGGTGGCATCTTCTTTCCTTTTCCAGAAAGTAAAATTTTAATAAGTCCTTTCATTTGTGGAACAGATTTCTTTGGGCATGCTACCCTTGCAGCAATACCTTTTGCACAGTCCATTGATGAACCACCACCTAAAGCAACGATACAATCGCAACCATTATCTTTATACATTTGAAGACCATCTTCAATGTTTTGAATTGTTGGATTTGGAACTACTCCGTGGAATATTACACTCTTCATTCCTAATTCTTCACACTTTTTAGCAATTGGATCTGCCATTCCATGTTCAAATAGGAAATTATCTGTAACTATTAAAATGTTTTCAAATCCCTTATCCTTTAAGAACTGTGGCAACTCCTTTATGCTTCCTGCTCCAGACAATGTTCCTTTATTTTGATTCCATGGCAAGAAAAAAACTGCCACATACATTATCTTTTGATAACATCTACAAAACGCTTTATAAAAAAGATTAACTCCCATAATTTCCCTCCCTAAATCTAGATATTTTTACATTTTATCTGTTGCTGCTAATACAACTATAGCAATAATAACTCCTAATGATACAAGCCCCGCCATAACCCAACAAATGATTTTTGTGACACTTGGTTTGTGAATCTTGTACTCTTTTTCTAAAGCCTTAGTTTTTTCGGCTATCTTCTTCTCGTCTGCAAGCTCTGGAAATAATACCGTATTGTCTCCATGCTTTTTCTCTTTTTTAGGCTTTGGAGCTTTTGCTTCTTTTTGAGGCTCTTCCTTTTCTTCAACAACCTCTTCTTGTTTTATTTCATTATTTTCTTCTGCCATATTTATATTTTAAGTTGTCCAACTTAAAAAGTCTATACCCAAAATAAAAATGGGATAGAATAATCTACCCCATCTTTGATTAAATTTAAATAATAATTATTTAAGTTCTGCGAAATACTTAATTGTACGAACCATTTGGCTTGTATAACTGTTTTCGTTGTCATACCATGCAACAACTTGTACTGTTGTGCAGTCTAAATCTGCCATGTACTTGCACATTGTTTGTGTTGCATCGAACATTGAACCGTATGTCATACCGATAATATCGCTTGATACGATTTGGTCTTCTGTATATCCATAAGAGTCGTTGCCTTCTGCTGCTGCTTTCATTGCTGCGTTGATAGCCTCAACTGTTACGTTTCCTTTACATACTGCGATTAAGATTGTTGTTGATCCTGTTGGTGTTGGAACACGTTGTGCTGCACCAATTAATTTTCCATTTAATTCTGGAATTACAAGACCGATTGCTTTTGCTGCACCTGTGCTGTTTGGAACGATATTGCAAGCTGCTGCTCTTGAACGACGTAAGTCACCCTTTCTTTGTGGTCCATCTAATACCATTTGGTCACCTGTATAAGAGTGAATTGTTGTCATAATACCGCTTTGAATTGGTGCTAATTTGTTAAGGAAGTAAGCCATTGGAGCTAAGCAGTTTGTTGTACAAGATGCTGCTGAAATGATTGTGTCACTTGCCTTAAGAATGTCATGGTTAACATTGTAAACGACTGTTGGAAGGTCATTTCCTGCTGGAGCAGAAATAACAACTTTCTTTGCACCTGCAACGATGTGTGCTTCTGCTTTTGCTTTAGATGTATAGAAACCTGTACATTCAAGAACTACATCAACATCGAGAGCTTTCCATGGAAGGTCTTTTGCATCTTTGATTGCATAGATTGTAATTCTCTTTCCATCTACTACGATATATCCGTCTTCTTTAATTGATCCATCTTCATTGAGAACTGCTTCTGCACTTTCAACTTTGTGTGAATTTGCATAGTTGCCTTGTGTTGAATCATACTTTAATAAGTGTGCGAGCATCTTTGGTGATGTTAAATCATTGATTGCTACTACTTCATAGCCATCTGCACCGAACATTTGACGGAATGCCAAACGACCGATTCTTCCAAATCCATTAATTGCGACTCTGACGTTTTTTGCCATAATTTTTTCGTCCTCCGAAATATATTTTTTATTATTGTTTCAAAAGTATTCTTTTGTTTGCGTATATTTTACACATTGAGCATAAAAATAACAACTATTTTTATATACTTTTTTACATTAGATTTTCTGGGTTAAGACTCTCTAGTTCTGGCAATATAAATCTGCCATCTTTTCTTACTAGAACATCATCCATCCAAATCTCTCCACCACCATATTCTGGTCTTTGACATAATACAAGGTCCCAGTGTATTGCACTTTCATTTCCATTCCATGCCTCATCATAACAAGAACCTGGTGTAAAATGTATTGAACCGGAGATTTTTTCATCAAATAGAATGTCTCCTATACCTTTTGTTATATATGGATTTAATCCAAATGAGAACTCCCCAACGTATCTGGATCCTTCGTCTGTATCGAAGACCTTATTCATTTCCTCA
Organism: uncultured Clostridia bacterium; assembly: GCA_947165815.1. Classification (GTDB taxonomy): domain Bacteria; phylum Bacillota; class Clostridia; order Christensenellales; family CAG-917; genus RGIG8124. The sequence continues at coordinate 28,064 of CAMVBZ010000004.1, read as the reverse complement.
GTATTACTTGAAGTAGCCTCTACTATCTTTCCTTTCTTAAAAACTAATCTTATATTTTCATACTTGTTTCCACCAAAAACTGTTGGAATATTATAGTGTATTACTCCATTAACACTATCCCTTACCGGAGCGGTATAAACTTCACCATCCGGGATGTTTCTGTGCCCTGAACATTTAACCGCAGGGATCCCTTTTATAGAGAATGACAAATCTGTATCTTTTGCCACAATACGCACTTTATCTGTCTTTTCCATTAATTTAACTAGTGGATTCATAGCATTAGCCATCTTTCTATAATCCAATGTACAAACATCAAAATAGTAGTCTTCGAAAGCTTCTGTAGACATACTTGCAAGCTGTGCCATACCTTGTGTTGGATATCTTAAAACTACCCAACGAGTCTTGCAAACCCTAATGTTATGATGCACTTCTTTTGTATAGTATTTGCCATATGCTTGCATTCTATCTGCAGGGATATCACTTAGTTCATAACTATTATCCCCACCTCTAATACCAATATAACATTGACATTGATTCATAAAGTCTGCATCTCTCTTTGCCCATGTTTTTAGCATTTCATCTGAAGCACCTTTTACTAATTCTCTAGTAATCTTGTTATCTAGAATGTTTACGAATGGCATGCCTCCATGTGCATATACTTCACGAATAATGTGAGCTATAAGTTGGTAATCACAACCTATTCCATCAATCCACACTTTGTCCCCTTCTTTACATCCAACGGAAAAGTCTACTAAAACATTTGCTAATTTCTTCTGTCTTTCATCACTAATCATAAAAGCACCTCTAAAAATATACTACGTTTAATTATATGCGTTTGTTGTGGTTTTGTCATTAACTTAAATTCTCACCCTCTTTTCCAAAAATATGATTTTGGAAATATCTTTGCTTTTGCTTGTATTTTTGCTTCCCAATGCATTATAATATTTACTAAATTAAAACCTAAGGAGTATTTATTATGCCATTAGTAACAACAAAAGACATGTTTGAAAAAGCCTATAATGGTGGCTACGCAATTGGAGCATTCAACGTAAACAATATGGAAATTATCCAAGGTATCGTTGAAGCAGCAACAGAAGAACAAGCACCTTTAATTCTTCAAGTATCCGCAGGTGCAAGAAAATATGCTAACACAACATATTTAACAAAGATGGTAGAGGCAGCTATAATTACATCTGGCCTTCCAATTTGTTTACACTTAGATCATGGTGATTCATTTGCTATTTGTAAAGACTGTGTAGATAGTGGTTTCACATCTGTTATGATTGATGCAAGTGCACATCCTTTCCAAGAAAATATTGATATCACAAAACAAGTTGTAGAATATGCACACGACCACGGTGTTGTTGTAGAAGCCGAACTTGGAAAACTTGCAGGTATCGAAGATGATGTTAAGGTATCAGCAAAAGATGCTAACTATACAGATCCAGATCAAGTTGAAGAATTCGTAACAAAGACTGGTGTAGATAGCTTAGCTATTGCTATTGGAACATCTCATGGTGCATTCAAATTCAAGGGACAACCAAGACTCCGTTTCGACATCCTTGAAGAAGTAAGCAAACGTTTACCAGGATTCCCTATCGTTCTTCACGGTGCTTCAAGTGTTCCACAAGAACTCGTTAAGATCGTCAACCAATATGGTGGTGCTCTTCCAGGCGCACAAGGTGTACCAGAAGATATGTTAAGAAAGGCTGCAAGTATGGCAGTATGTAAGATTAACATTGACTCAGACTTACGTTTAGCTGTTACAGCTGCAGTAAGAGAACATATGGCACTCAATCCATCACACTTCGATCCAAGACAATATCTCGGGCCAGCAAGAGAAGCAGTAAAACAAGTTGTAAAACATAAGCTCGTTGACGTTTTAGGATGCAACGGCAAGGCATTTATCTAATACATAATTAAACATAATATGGTATGACCTCAGAAATGGGGTCATATTTTTTGTTGAAGAAATACACCATTTAATTTATAATTCAAGACATGGAAAGCAAACAAATACTTCAAAAAATCCTAAGTCCAATGCGTAGAGCAATTCAAGACTTCAATATGATTGAAGATGGGGATAATATTTTCGTCGGATTGTCTGGAGGAAAAGACAGCATACTACTTCTAACCGCACTCTCAACATATAGACTCTTCTCTCCTGAAAAATTCTCTCTACATGCCATCACAATTAATCCAGGCCAATTCTTAGATAAAGACGAACTAGAAAAGACCCAAAAATACTGTGAATCAATCAATGTAGACCTTCATATTGTAAATACAGACATTGCTGAAATCGTTTTTGACGTAAGAAACGAGTCCAACCCTTGTTCATTGTGCGCTAAAATGCGCAGGGGCGCACTTAACGACAAAATCAATGAATTAGGCGGAGGCAAGCTCGCACTCGCTCACAACGCAGATGACGTGGCCGAAACATTTATAATGTCACTCGTTTATGAGGGAAGATTAAATTGCTTTGAACCTAAAGCATATATGACTAGAGCAAAAGTTACTATGATAAGACCTTTTGTATATATAAAAGAAAAAGATATTGTATATGCTGTTAACAAACTCGAGTTGCCTATTGTTACAAATCACTGCCCTGCAAATAAACATTCACAAAGGCAATGGGCAAAAGAATTTATTCACAATTTAGATAAGGAAGTGCCTGGAGCAAAAGATAATATTCTTGGTGCTATATATAATCCAGATAGAACTAACCTTTGGAAGAAATAAAAAACATCCCGATTTAACTCGGGATGATTTTATTAATAGTTTTGAATTATTAGATTAATTCTAAGATTACGATTTCAGCTGCATCGCCACGTCTTACATCTTTATTGATGATACGTGTATAACCACCGCCGATACCTTTATCTTGTGCACGTTTGTCATACTTTGGTGCGTATTCTGTAAAGATCTTCTCTACTAATGGATTCTTGATATCCTTGATACGTGCAACAAAATTCTTTTTGCTTTCTTTTTCCTTCTTAATTTCAGGAATATCTACTAATGTAGCCATAATTCTACGACGTGCTGCAAGTTTCTTTGCTCCATCGTTTGTGAATTCAACTTCGCTCTTATTACCCTTTGCATCTGTCTTTGTCTTCTTAACTTTAATTTCGTCTTGATATGTCTTGATTGCAAGTGTAATTATCTTTTCAGCTTCGCTTCTTACTGATTTAGCACGTGCACGTGTTGTTTCAATACGGCCATACCATAAGAGCTCAGATGTTTGGTTACGTATAACAGCCATTCTTTGGTCTGTAGGTCTACCTAATTTCTTATTCATATTTGCCTCCCAATTAGTCCTCTGAGGACTTCAATGAAAGTCCTAATTCAGCTAATTTATTAATAATTTCATCTAATGATCTCTTTCCGAGGTTTGGTAACTTCATGATATCATCTTCGGACATCTTAATGAGTTCAGATACTTTGTGGATACCTGCTTTCTTTAAGCAGTTGTATGCACGAACACCAAGCTCTAAATCGTCTATTGATATCTCAAGTGCCTTTGTCTCTTCACTTTCTTGCTTCTTTACAAAGACGTTTCCATTTGACATATTCTCGTCTAATTCTACAAAGAGTTTTACGTGATCACTCATAACTTTTGCTGCTAATGAAATGATTTCTTTTGCAGAAATTGTTCCGTCTGTTGTTACTTCGATTGTGAGCTTATCATAGTCAATACTCTTATCAACACGTGTTGGCTCAACGTTGAAGTTTGCTTTTACGACTGGTGTGAATAAACTATCCATTGAAATGTATCCAACTGGATCTTTTGCAGTCTTGTTTCTTTCAGCTGGTACCCAGCCACGTCCACAATCTACATAAATAGTCATATCAATCTTTCCACCATCGTCTATTGTGCAAATAAGCTTGTCTGGTGTGAGAACTTGGATTCCAGGAGCAAGTTGAATGTCGCTTGCATATACTTCACCAACTTTGTTGGATGATAAATGACATTCTGCTCTCTTGAAATTGTCTGTGTCACCTAATACCTTGAAACGTACTTCTTTGAGATTAAGGATGATTTCTGTGACTTCTTCTTTGATTCCCTTAATTGATGAGAATTCGTGGTCTACACCAGAAATTTTTACACCAACAGCTGCTGCACCTGGTAATGATGCTAATAAGATACGTCTTAAGCTGTTTCCTAATGTAATACCAAAGCCACGTTCTAATGGTTCTACAATAAACTTTGCTTGACTCTTGTCTTCGCTTTCTTCTAATCTGATTTCTGGTCTTTTGAGTTCCATCATAGTCCTTATCCTCCCTCACATTATTTTGAATATAACTCGACAATAAGATGTTCCTTGATTTCGACATCTTCGATATCTGCTCTTGTAGGAAGTTCAACAACTGTTCCTGTTAATGTTGCATTATCAAATGATAACCAAGATTTGAGAGATAATTGTTTTTCCTTCTTAATTTCATCGAACATTTTGAATTCTTTGTGTGCTTCTTTAACTGCAATTACATCACCTTTCTTTACAAGGTATGATGGAATGTTAACTAACTTTCCATTAACTGTGATGTGTCCGTGTGTTACGATTTGACGGGACATTGCTCTTGATGCACCTAATCCAAGACGATATACAACATTATCTAAACGTCTTTCGAGTAATTCGAGCATTAATTCACCAGTAACACCTTTCATTTCTGTAGCTTTTCTGTAGTAAAGCTCAAATTGCTTTTCTGTTAAGCCATAGATACGCTTTGCTTTTTGTTTTTCACGTAATTGGAGGGAATATCCTGATTGCTTCTTTCTTCCCTTTCCGTGTTGTCCTGGAGCACTCTTCTTACGATCGAATGAACAGTTTTCTGAATTACAACGAGCACCTTTTAAATATAACTTGCATCCTTCACGTCTGCATTGACGACAATCTGGTCCTGTATATTTCATATCTTTTTCCTCCGATTATTACAAACGTCTACGCTTTGGTGGACGGCATCCATTGTGTGGAATTGGTGATACGTCTCTAATGAGTGTAACTTCTAATCCCATATTTGCTAAGCCTCTGATTGCTGATTCACGACCTTGGCCTGGTCCCTTGATATAAACTTCAACGAAACGCATTCCTTTATCGTATGCAACCTTTGCTGCTTCTTCTGCTACGCTTTGTGCTGCAAATGGTGTAGCTTTACGGCTACCACGTAACTTTAACTTACCTGCTGATGACCATGATACTGCATTACCATTTGTATCTGTGATTGTTACTATTGTGTTATTGAATGAAGAATGTACGTGTGCAATTCCTCTTTCAACTTTTCTAGTACTCTTCTTAACTTCTGCCATAATTTAAAGTCTCCTTATTTGCCTGCTTTCTTGCCCTTAGATACAGTCTTCTTCTTTCCTTTAACTGTACGAGCATTGCGCTTTGAACTTTGGCCTCTTACTGGGAGGTGCTTTCTATGACGAATTCCTCTGTAGCAGCCAATTTCTACTAAACGTTTGATATTCATCGAAACTTCTCTCTTAAGATCACCTTCGACGTGTAAATTCTTTTCAATGTAATCTCTTATGAGTGTTACATCGTTCTCGCTTAAGTCTTTAACTCTAACATCTGGGTTAACACCTGTTTCAGCGAGTATCTTCTTTGATGTTGTTAGGCCAATACCATAAATGTATGTTAGACCTATTTCAATTCTCTTTTCGCGTGGTAAATCCACACCGGCAATACGTGCCATACTTTGTCCTCCAAATAAATAATAAAATTGAACTATATGTTGCTATACTTGGGAAACCACCTGTATTTGGAATGAGGTGATCCAGCCGCCCCTCGTACTTTGTTGTTTCCTAATTAACCTTGACGTTGTTTATGGTTTGGATATTTTGAACATATAACCATAATTCTTCCGTTTCTTTTAATAACTTTGCAGTTATCACACATTGGTTTTACACTTGGTCTGACTTTCATAATGAACTCCTTTAATTTTTGTTTCTCCAGGTTATTCTACCTTTTGTGAGGTCGTATGGTGACATTTCTACTTTTACACTATCTCCCTCAAGTACCTTAATGTTATTCTCACGAACTTTTCCAGCTAGATATGCTAATATAACTATTCCATTTTCTAGTTGTACCTTGAACTTTGTTCCTGGTAATACTTCAACTACTTTTCCTTCTGTCTCAATTACATCTGCTTTAGACATAAAATACTAGTTTTTTACTCCTTCATTATAACTTCTTAACGCACTTCTTATCTCCGTGTCAAAAACTTGATCTCCATCTATAAGTTTTTGTGCGATCTTTTCAAGAATTACTCCACTACTTTTTACGTGTTTAACATTCTTGAGCTTTGCATTTTTGATACTCTTGAATTCCCCGTCTGCTACTCTTACTTTCTTATCCTCTTCTTCTGCGACTACGACATAATATCTGTCTTTGTCTCTTCCAGCTACTGAGAATACTATTTCACCTAGTTTCATAACGTAAGAATTTCAACACCTTTTTCGGTTAGTGCCACCGTGTTTTCATAATGTGCAGATGGTTTTCTATCCTTTGTTACGCATGTCCAACCATCACTCAATATTTCTACTTCATATGTGCCCATATTTATCATTGGTTCTATGGCAAGTACCATTCCAGTTTGAAGTAGGGCACCATGTCCAGGTCTTCCATAGTTAGGAACGTTTGGATCTTCATGTAAGGATCTACCTATTCCATGTCCAACCATCGCTCTTACAACACCATATCCTCTGCTTTCGCAATATGTTTGAACGGCATTGCCTATGTCACCTATTCTGTTTCCGGCTTTAAATTGTTCTACACCTTTAAAGAAACTTTCTCTTGTAACTTTTACAAGTTCTTGCTTCTCTTTTGAGCACTCTCCAACAAGGAATGTTCTTGCTGAATCTGAATGCCATCCATCTAATATGCAACCTAAATCAATTCCGATTATCTCGCCTTCCTTAAGCTTTCTTTCGCTTGGGAATCCGTGGACAACCACTTCATCTATAGAGGCACATATTGTTCCAGGGAAACCACCATATCCTTTGAAATTTGATGTTGCGCCGTGTGATATTATATAATCTTCCACTAATCTGTCAAGTTTCTTTGTAGTGACACCTGGTTTTACTTCTTTTTCAAGCATATCCCAAATGCCTTTTACAATGTCGCCTGCACGACGCATCTTTTCTATTTCGGAAGGTGTTTTGATGTTTATCATTAACCTAAAACCTTCTTTACATTCTCAAAAGTACCTTCAATAGTAGATACTGTAATATCACTAAGAATTCCTTTTGACTTATAGAAACCAATTAAAGGCTCTGTTTGGTTTTGATAAACTTCCAAACGAGCTTTAACTGTCTCTGCTTTATCATCATCACGTTGGAACACCTCTTTTCCACACTTGCTGCACTTTGTCTCTCCGTTGAGCATCTTTGCGGAATATGTTGCTCCACAAACACATACTCTTCTATCAGACAATCTTTCTATAATAACATCGAATGGTACATAGAAATTTAATGCAACATCAAGAGATGCAACTTTCTCAAGTGCTTCTGCTTGTGCTATTGTACGTGGGAAACCATCTAGAATATATCCGTTTGCACAATCTGCTTCTTTTAATCTTGATTCAACTAAACCAATAACTACTTCATCAGGTACTAATAAACCTTTATCCATATATGATTTTGCTAAATCACCTAAAGCTGTATGTTCACTAATATTCTTACGGAAGATATCTCCTGTAGAAATATGTGGAATTCCATACTCTTTAGCTATGAAAGCTGCTTGTGTTCCTTTTCCAGATCCTGGTGCTCCAAGTAATACGATATTTCTTTTCATTTTTCTCTCCTAATTATTTTAAGAAACCTTTGTAATGCTTCATCATTATTTGAGATTCTAGTTGCTTGTTAAGTTCAAGTGCTACAGAAACTACGATTAATAATCCTGTTGCTGAGAATGCACCACCTAATTGGAGAGGTCCATTTACTACTGGGCTTCCTGAACCAGATAACAAATTGAATATGAATGTTGGAATCAATGCAATAATTGCAAGGAAGAATGCTCCAAACAATGTAATTCTATTTGAAATACGCTTTAAGAAGTCACTTGTTGGCTTACCTGCTCTAATTCCTGGGATAAATCCACCATATTGTTGAATGTTCTTTGCTACATCTTCTGGATTGAATTGAATTTGTGCATAGAAGAATGAGAAGAAGAATATTAACAATGTAAGGAATACATAGTAAACCCATGTTCCTGAACCCATGTGTTGTGCATACCAAATATATGCATCAGATGTTGGTGCAAACAAAGCAAATATCATTTGTGGGAACATACAAAGTGATGATGCGAAAATGATTGGCATAACTCCACCAGCATTAATTCTGATAGGAATATATGTTGATTGTCCACCATACATCTTGTTTCCTTTTACTTGCTTTGCATATTGAACTTTAATTCTACGCTCTGATAAGTCTGTGAAGACGATGAGAGCAAAAATCAATACGATTACTACAACATATCCGATTAAGTACCAAATATATGTCCAAAGTGAACCGTCAACGATAGTCTTGATTGCTCCAGCTATTGTTGTGCCGCCACCTGCGATAATACCAACGAAGATGATTAATGAAGAACCGTTGCTAATTCCGTATTCTGTGATTCTTTCTGCGAGCCACATAACCATGATACTACCACCACAAAGAATGAGGATAATACATGCCATAGTTACATATGGGTTTGCCCATCCAGCTTCAAATGAGAATACAGATGTAATTGCACTCTTCCAACCTACAACAATACCAATTGCTTGTACTATTGCGAGTACAACTGCAAAGTATCTTGTGATTTGTGTGAGTTTCTTTCTTCCGTCTTCGCCTTCTTTACTTAATCTAGAAAGTGCAGGGATAACTAGAGTCAAGAGTTGCATAATGATGAATGCATTAATGAATGGTAAAATACCAAGAGAGAACAATGTGGCGTTTTGTAATGAACCACCAGTAATTGTTGATAGAATTCCTAAGAATTCACTGCTTGCTATTGTACTTTGTACCGTTGTTGGATCAAGTCCAGGGACAGGAATATAACATCCTATTCTGTAGACTATAATCAAGAGAACGGTGTATAAGATCTTAAGTCTTATATCTCTATCTTTTAATGCATTTCGCAACGTCTCAAACATAATTATTTAACTTCCTCTACTTTACCGCCTGCTTTTTCGATTTTTTCTTTTGCAGATCCTGTGAACTTTTCTGCCTTAACTGTTAAAGACTTTGTGAGTTCTCCGTTACCTAAAATTTTGATACCATATGGTTGAATCTTTGAAAGAATTCTTCTTTCGAGTAATGCTGCTGCATCTACTACTTCACCATTTTCGAATATTTCGAGTGATCCTACATTAACTTCGGAATAAACATGTGCAAATTGTGCATTATTGAATCCACGCTTTGGTACACGTCTTGTTAATGGCATTTGGCCACCTTCGAAGTTTGGACGTACTCCACCACCTGTTCTTGCCCATTGACCTTTGTGTCCGCGGGTAGATGTTTTGCCCATTCCAGAGCCAATACCACGTCCTACTCTCTTGGAGGATTTTTTCTCGTTTTCTGCATTCTTTAATTCTTGAATATACATTATACTCCTCCTCTTAGATTTCCTCAACTTTTACAAGGTGTGAAATCTTGTTTATTTTGCCTCTAATTGCAGCATTATCTGCTACAACATTGGAATCTCCAACTTTGTGAAGTCCAAGTGCAGCTGCATTGGCTTTTTGATTCTTAAGGCAAGCTATTGTTGACTTTACGAGTGTGACTTTAATCATTTTCACTTGTTCTGCTTTCTTAACCATAACTTCCTCCTTAGCCCTCTACTTCAACTCCACGGAGTTGAGCGATTTGCTCTGCTGTACGGAGTGAACGTAATCCTTGAAGTGTTGCTTTTGCACAGTTGTTTGAATTACGTGAACCGTGTGCTTTTGTACGAATGTCTTTTACACCTGCTGCTTCAAGTACTGCACGAACTGGACCACCAGCGATAACTCCAGTACCTTCTTCTGCTGGCAATAAAAGAACTTTTGCTGTTTCGAATTTGCCTATTGTCTTGTGTGGAATTGTGCTTCCCTTTAATGCGATTGGAGCCATATCACGCTTTGCTGCTGCATATGCTTTCTCAATTGCTTCTGGAACTTCTGCAGACTTTCCAAGACCAATACCTACTGATCCTTTTCCGTCTCCAACTACTGCGAGGACTGCGAAACGCATATTACGACCACCTTTAACAACCTTTGTAACACGATTTACAGCAATAGTTGTCTTGATGAGTTCTTCTTCTTGTTCTCTTCTATCTTTTCTTTCGTCACGTTTTGCCATAGTATCCTCCTTAGAATTTTAGTCCAGCTTCTCTGGCACCTTCTGCAAGAGCTTGTACTCTTCCAGTATAGACATAGCCACCTCTGTCAAATACTACTTCACTGATGTTTAATTCTAAAGCTTTCTTTGCAACTGCTGCACCGACAACTTTAGCTGCATCTGTTTTGTTTAAGTCTTTGACTTTAGCTGCAACTTCTTTTTCTACTGTGCTTGCTGCACAGAGAGTCTTTTGAGCAACGTCATCTATAACTTGTGCATAGATATGATTTGTGCTGCGGTATACTGCGAGACGTGGTCTTGCTGCTGTTCCGCTGATCTTTGTACGCACTCTCTTATGACGTATTAATCTTTCTGAATTTTTATTTTTCTTGCTAATCATAATTCTACCTCACATTATTTACCGGTTGTCTTACCTGGTTTGAGTACGACTTTTTCATCTTTGTAATGGAATCCATATCCATGATATGGTTCAATCTTCTTGATTGCTTTGATAGATGCTGCTGTTTGTCCAACTACTTGTCTATCTGCACCGATTACTGTGATTTCTAAAGGTTGACGTAATTCAAACTTAATTCCTGCTGGTGCAACGAATTCTACTGGATGAGAGAATCCGATGTCCATGACTAGCTTGTTGCTACCTTGAAGTGAAATCTTAAAACCAACACCTTGTGCAACAACTGTCTTTTCGAAGCCTTTTGATACTCCAATTACCATGTTGTTGAGTAAAGCACGATATAATCCGTGTAATGCTCTTTGTTCTTTAACATCTGAGCTACGTTTTACATGGATAACACCATCTTCACATTCAACTGTGATTGATTTTGCAACTTCTTGTGTTAATGTTCCAAGTGGACCAGAAATTGTGATAAGGTTGTCTTTGTTTTCAAACTTAACATTGCTTGGAAGCTTAATTGGTTCTCTACCTATTCTTGACATTTTTACTTCCTCCTTACCAAATCTTTGCTAATACTTCGCCACCAACGTTCATTGCTCTTGCTTCCTTATCTGAAAGGATTCCCTTTGATGTAGATAAGATTGCGATACCGAGTCCATTATATACCTTTGGTATATTGTTTACGTCTGCATAAACACGAAGTCCTGGCTTTGATACTCTTTCGAGTCCAGTGATAACTTTCAAATTCTTATTTTGTGCATACTTAAGTGTAAGTACGATAGAATTTTGTGGTTTTGCTTCAATTACCTCACATGCTTGAATATATCCTTCTTTTACGAGGATGTTAGCAATGTCTATTTTAAGTTTAGAGGCAGGTATTTCGACCTTTTCTTTCTTTACTGTTAATGCGTTACGAATTCTTGTAAGCATATCTGCAATAGGATCTGTCATTTTATCTTCCTCCTCTTACCAACTTGCCTTCTTTACACCAGGGATTTCACCTTTGTAAGCTAAATCTCTGAAGCAAACACGACAAATACCATACTTTCTTAAAACTGCATGTGGACGACCACAAATCTTGCAACGTGTATATTCACGTGTGCTGAACTTTTGCTTTTTGGCTTGTTTATTCTTTAATGCTGTTCTTGCCATAATTCAGTCCTCCATTATTTTGCAAAAGGCATTCCCATGAGTTTTAATAACTCACGTGCCTCTTCATCGTTAACTGCTGTTGTTACGATGCAAACATCAAAACCACGAATCTTTTCGATCTTGTCGAATTCGATTTCTGGGAAGATTAATTGTTCTTTGATACCAAGAGCATAGTTTCCTCTTCCGTCAAATGATTTTGTTGATACACCTCTAAAGTCTCTAACTCTTGGGAGAGCTATAGAAACGAGTTTATCAAAGAAGTCGTACATTTGGTTTCCACGAAGTGTAACCTTTGCACCGACATCTTGGTTTTCTCTTACTTTGAAGTTTGCAACGCTCTTCTTAGCTTTTGTAATAACTGGCTTTTGTCCAGCGATTACTTTCAACTCTTCTACTGCGAGTTGTAAGCTCTTTGTGTTGTCTTTTACATCACCAAGACCCATGTTGAGAACGATTTTGTCAATCTTTGGTACTTGATTAACGTTTGTATATCCAAAACGCTTAATAAGTGCTGGAACGACTTCATTCTTATACATTGTCTTAAGTCTGTATCTTTCAGCGACATTAATATCGGTTGCAGGTGCCTTAGCAACCTGAGTATTCTTTTTCTCCGCCATTTTGTCCTCCACGATTATTCTTCATCTGCTGCTTTCTTTTCTACTTTCTTTTTTGCAGCTTTCTTTGCAGCTTTCTTTGCTGTAACTTTCTTTTCCTCTAATACAACACCGCACTTAGGACAAACACGGACGAATTTTTTCTTTCCATCTTTTCCTTCTTGCTCTTTGTGTGCAACTCTGATGACTTCACCACATTGTGGGCAAACGACCATAACGTTAGATGCATCGATCTTGCCTTCTTGCTTAATGATTCCACCTTTATCTTGTGCACTACGAGGTTTCTTGCTCTTTGCAACTATGTTGATTCCTTCAACATAAATTCTTCCAGTCTTTGTATCAACTGCTAAGATTTTTCCAGTTTTGCCTTTGTCTTTACCGGATATTACCATTACGGTGTCACCTTTTTTAACACTTAATTTCATAATACCCTCCTCTTATAATACTTCTGGTGCAAGAGATATAATCTTGCCGAAGTCTTTATCTCTTAGTTCTCTTGCAATAGGCCCAAAGATACGTGTTCCAACTGGTTGCTTTTGTTCATCAATAATAACTGCTGCGTTATCATCAAATACTACTGTGCTACCATCGTTTCTACGTACTGGGAAATGCGTACGAACTATAACTGCTTTTACTACATCACCTTTCTTGACTTTTCCACCAGAGATTGCTGATTTAACGCTTGCAACGATAATATCACCAATACCACCTGATCTACGGAATGAACCGCCAAGAACTCTGATACACATAATTTCTTTTGCGCCGCTATTGTCGGCAACTTTAAGTCTTGTCTGTGGTTGTACCATAATACTGCCTCCCCATTATTTAGCCTTCTCGATGATTTCAACGAGACGGAAATGTTTGTTCTTGGAGAGAGGACGAGTTTCAGCGATTAGGACTTTATCTCCGATTTCAGCTTCATTCTTCTCATCATGTGCCAAGAATTTCTTTGAACGTTTCAAAATCTTCTTATATAAAGGATGTTTATATCTTTCTGTGATTTGAACTGTTATGGTCTTATCCATTTTGTTTGATACAACTATTCCTACTCTTTCCTTGCGAAGGTTTCTTTTTTCTTCCATTTATCTATCCTCCGTATTACTTTGCTTCTTTCGCCTTTGCGATTTCTCTTTGGCGAATAACTGTCTTAACGCGAGCAATGTCACGTCTTGTTTCAACTAAAACCATTGGGTTGTCTAGTTGATTTGTAGCATGCTTTAAGCGTAGGAAGAACAACTCAGATTTGAGTTCGTCAAGCTTTGCTGCAAGCTCTTTATCTGTCATTTCGTTTACTTGTTTACCTTTCATTGTTCACCACCTTCGGCCTTCTTTTCTGCTGCGATAACCTTACACTTAATTGGAAGTTTTGATCCTGCGAGACGAAGTGCCTCTTTTGCTGTTGCCTCGTCAACTCCTGCTATTTCAAACATTACGCGACCTGGCTTTACTACTGCTACCCAGAATTCTGGAGATCCTTTACCACTACCCATACGAGTTCCAAGTGGCTTCTTTGTTACTGGCTTGTGAGGGAATATATCAACCCATACTTGACCGCCACGGCGAATAAATCTTGTCATGGCTACACGGGCTGCCTCTATTTGGTTTGCTGTGATCCAGCATGGCTCTTGAGCTTGAAGTCCATACTCGCCATATGCTACGTAATTACCTTTTGTAGCAATACCCTTCATTCTGCCTCTTTGTTGTTTACGTCTTTTGACACGTTTAGGCATTAACATTTGCGGTACCTCCTTCTTTTATTGTTCTCTTTTCGCCTTTATAAATCCAAACCTTTACACCGATTGCACCGAATGTTGTGTGAGCTGTTGCTACACCGTAATCGATATCTGCTCTGAGTGTTTGAAGAGGAATTGAACCTTCATGATAACTTTCAGATCTTGCAATTTCTGCACCATCTAAACGACCACTAACTTTTGTCTTGATTCCTTTTACTCCGGCTTTCATTGCTCTTGATTGAGCTTGTTTCATTGCCCTACGGAATGATGCTCTATTTTCTAATTGTTTTGCTATTGATTCTGCTACGAGTTGTGCGTCACTATCTACATGTTTTACTTCGTAGATGTTTACTCTTACATTACGATGGTCATCTTTGATGAGACTCTTGACTTCTTCGATGATTTGATTTACACCTGCACCAGCTTTTCCAATAAGGATACCGGATTGGCCAGAATAGATATTTACTGTTAAATTGTCAATATTTCTCTCGATAACGATCTTTGAAATTGCATTTTCGTAGTATTTTGTTTTAATGAACTTACGGATTTTGTCATCTTCAACGATGAAATCTGCGAACTTGGATTTATCTGCATACCAATTTGCATTCCATCCCTTGTTGATACCGACTCTTAGTCCATGTGGATTGACTTTTTGTCCCATACTATATCTCCTTATGCATTTTTCACGTCAAGAATGACTGTTATATGACATGTGCGTTTATTGATACGATATGCTCTACCTTTGGACATTGGTCTAACTCTCTTGAGTGTTGGGCCATCGTCTGCAAAACATTCTGCAACATATAAATCGCCTCTTGCCAAATTCATATTGTTTTCTGCATTAGCTGCTGCGCTGTTAACAACCTTTAAGATTGGTTCGCAAGCTGCCTTTGGTGTTGCTTCTAATATACCGATTGCTTCGTTTAAGTCCTTTCCTCTGATATTGTCGAGTACTACACGTACCTTGAATGGAGAGATTCTGATGTACTTTGCGATAGCATATGGGCGTTTGTCAGCTGCTGCTTGACGTGCCTTTGATTTTTCTCTGCTTCTTGTAGCCATATTACCCTCCTAATTATTTTCCTACTGTGGTCTTGTCGCCACTATGTCCTGTGAATGTACGTGTTGGAGCAAATTCTCCAAGTTTACATCCGACCATATCTTCGGTGACATAAACAGAAATGAATCTCTTTCCATTGTGGACTGCGATTGTATGTCCAACCATTTGTGGGAAGATTGTTGATGAACGGGACCATGTCTTAACTGCGACTTTCTTGCCTGTTTCATTCATTTCTTCGATTCTCTTTAATAGCCTTTCTTCTACATATGGGCCTTTCTTAATACTTCTACTCATAATTCACCTCAGTTTACACGCTTAATTAATAACTTGGAAGAATTCTTCTTTTGTTTACGAGTCTTATATCCAAGTGCTGGTTTACCCCAAGGAGTAAGTGGAGATGCATGTCCGATTGGAGATTTACCTTCACCACCACCGTGTGGGTGATCACATGGGTTCATTACAACACCTCTAACTGTTGGACGAACACCTAAGTGTCTTGTCTTTCCAGCTTTACCAAGGCTAATGATTTCATGGTCTAAGTTACCTACTTGGCCGATAGTTGCTTTACATGTGAGAAGAACATATCTCATTTCTCCACTTGGCATACGAAGTGTTGCATATTTGCCTTCTTTTGCCATTAATTGAGCATAACCACCTGCTGTACGAGCAATCTTTCCACCACGTCCTGGTTCGAACTCGATGTTATGAATAATTGTTCCATCTGGTATTTTGCTTAATGGAAGTGCATTACCAATCTTGATATCTGCATCTTCACCGCTAACTACTGTATCGCCTGCTGTTAATCCAAGAGGTGCAATAATGTATCTCTTTTCACCATCTGCATAATATAATAATGCGATGTTTGCTGAACGATTTGGATCGTATTCGATAGCTGCAACTTTTGCAGGAATACCATCTTTATTACGTTTGAAATCTATAACACGATACTTTGTTTTGTTTCCGCCACCGATATGACGAACTGTGATCTTACCTTGTGCGTTTCTTCCACCAGAATGTGGCATTGAAACTATTAAGGAACGTTCACGTACGTCACCTGTGATTTCTGCATAGTCAGACACACTCATAAAACGGCGTGCTGGAGATGTTGGTTTATATTTCTTAACTGCCATTTTTATGTCCTCCTATTATGCTAAACTTTCAAAGAATTCAATTGCTTTTGAATTTTCTGTAAGTGTAACTACTGCTTTCTTGAATTGTGCTGTCTTTCCTTCGTAACGGCCCATTCTCTTTTTCTTTCCGTCATAACGAAGTGTATTGACTTTTGCAACCTTGACACCGAAGATTTTTTCTACTGCGTCTTTAATCTGTCCTTTTGTTGCGTTGACGGCTACCTTGAAAGTATATTTCTTGCTTGGAATTCCGTCATAGCTCTTTTCGGAAAGTACAGGTGCTAAAATAACATCATAATTAGTCATTTGAACCCTCCTCTATTTGCTTAAGAGCGTCTTGTTCGATAACAAGTGTTTTTGTAGAAACCACTTCATATACGCTTAATGTACGCATTTCAGTAACTGCAACTGTTGGCATATTTCTTGTAGCAAGAACTGCTGTTGCATCATATCCTGCTAATACAAATCTTGCGCTTCCTTCTAACTTTAATGCATCTACACAATTTGCTACTAACTTTGTCTTTGCTTCTGCAAGTTCGAACTTGTCTAATACAACGACTTCGTTTTGACGAATCTTTTGTGATAATGCAGAAAGGAATGCTTGATCCTTCATTGCCTTATTAATCTTTGTTGTAAAGCTACGTGGCTTCTTTGCGAAGACTATACCACCATGTACATGGTTAGGTGATCTTGTTGATCCTTGACGAGCATGACCTGTTCCCTTTTGACGGAAAGGTTTGATACCACCACCACTAACTTCAGCTCTTGTCTTTGCTGAGAAAGTGCCTTGACGTTTGTTTCCTAATTGAGAAACTACAACTTGGTGAATAAGTGAATCATTATATTCACGATTGAATAACTCGTCACTTAACTTAATTGTTCCGGTTTGCTTTCCGGCCATATTTACGACTTTAAGTTCCATATCTAACCTCCGGATTAACCTTTAACCGATTCTTTGATTGTAACAAGGCTGCCTGCCTTTCCAGGTACTGCACCTTTAATCAAAAGAAGATTGCGAGCTTTGTCTACGCGAACAACTGTAAGGTTTTGAATTGTAACTCTTTCGCCACCCCATTGTCCTGGCATACGTTTAAGTTTGAAAACTCTGCTTGGATCTGAGATAGAACCCATAGAACCTACACCACGATGATAACCTGAACCGTGTGCCATTGGTCCACGATGCATATTCCATCTTTGTATTGTTCCGCTGAATCCATGTCCTTTTGCTGTTCCAACTACGTCGACTTTGTTACCTTCTGCAAAAATGTCGCAGGTTAGTTCCTGTCCTGGCTTATAGTCAGCACAGTTAGCGAATCTAAATTCACGAAGATACTTCTTTGGCTCAACACCAGCTTTCTTAAATATACCGGCTTGAGGTTTGTTGATCTTTGATTCTTTGATGGATTCAAATCCAACTTGGATTGCTTCGTATCCATCATTTTCTTTGGTTTTAACTTGTGTAACTACGCATGGGCCTGCTTCAATAACTGTTACAGGTATTACGATACCGTTATCTCCAAAGATTTGACTCATTCCGAGTTTCTTTCCGATGATTGCTTTATCCATGTAAAGTTCACCCTCCTACTAAATAATATTTGCTAATTAAAATTTGATTGAGACATCTACACCTGCTGGCAAATCGAGCTTTGTTAATGCTTCAATTGTCTTTTGTGAAGGATTAAAGATGTCAATGAGACGCTTGTGTGTTCTTAATTCGAATTGTTCACGAGAGTCTTTGTACTTGTGTGTTGCTCTTAATATGGTAATAATCTCTTTCTCTGTTGGAAGAGGGATAGGTCCAGATACTCTTGTACCTGTTGCTTTTACAGTTTCAACTATCTTCTCTGCAGAAGTATCGATGAGATCGTGATCATATGCTTTGAGCTTGATTCTGATTTTTTGTCCAGCCATATATAGCCTCCTATGTTTTAACACTTATCCGTGTGTGTCTTTCTATTTTTTTCCCGCTGTCAAAGCAGCGGAAATTGTGCCTTTTTACAGCACAGTGGCTCAATTCTACTGTTTAATATAATTAAAGTCAAACGAATTTATATATAAAAATAAATAATTTTATTAATAGTTATTAGTAGGTACAAAAACACAATATATAGTGCACACGTACTCGCGTGTGTCATACGCATATCGCACGTATATTATATTAAGGAATAGGATTAAAATTCTTCGCTAAGCTTAAGGAAATCTTTTAGAGATAACTTCTCTCCTCTAATATTTTTATCAAAACCTGCTTTTTCAATTCTTGATATTGCTTCTTCTTTTGTTATTTGATATCCGGATTGAAGATTGTTTGCAAGCGTCTTTCTTCTCATAGCAAAAGCAGATCTTACGAGTTTATTAATCTTCTTTCTGTCATACCCTTCTATCTTGGAATCGTTTCTCTTTATTGTTACAACTGCACTATCTACATTTGGAGTTGGGAAGAACATATTTCTAGAAACTTTTCTAGTTATTGATGCATCTCCCCACATAGCAACCGCAAGAGTAATGGAAGAATAATCTTCTGTCCCCTCTTTTGCTATTAGCCTTCTTGCAACCTCTTCTTGGACCATGATTGTTATGGAATCCACTTTAAAATCAGACTCTATAAATCTAAGAAGTAATGGTGTTGTAATATAATATGGCAAATTGCCAATCATCTTAAAATTACTATCCCCTATAATCTCTATAAGAGCATCATCTTTCATTCTAAGAATATCTTTAAAAATAACTTCTATATTTTCATATCCACTTAAAGTAATATTTAAGACCTTTTCAAGGTTCCTATCCACTTCAAATGAATAAACTTTCTTTGCATTGTCTGCAATTATTCTTGTTAGAGTTCCGGCTCCTGTTCCAATCTCAACTACTGTATCTTCTTTTTCTATTCCAGCATCTGATACTATTGCACTTAACAAATTAGTATCACTAATAAAATTTTGTCCTAAAGCTTTATTGGTATAGAAAGATGTTTGATGTAGTACATCACTGAGATTGAATTTATCCATATTAATCTGCGTTTATAGTTTCCCTTGCTCTAAAATGAGCCCCTAGACTTTCTGTAAGTTGTCTGCAAGCTTCAACTTCCTCTTCCCCAATAAAGTCTACAACAGAACAAGTAACATACATTCCTTCGGCCACACAGTCTTTTATGAACTGTATAACTGCTGCATATGCCTCATCTTTGTATTGTGGGAGTGGTCTACATATTTCGTCATAGAATTCTTTATTAGATGCATTCAAAGATATAGAAATATGGTCTATACACTTTGCAAGTATCTTTGCAGAATCATTTCTTTTGTTAATTAGATCACATTGCCCATTTGTATTAAGTCTTGTCTTAAAGCCTTTTCTCTTTAAATAATTAGCAACTTGAACTAATATGGACAATCTAAATGTTGGTTCACCAAAACCACAAAAAACTATATCTTTATATTTCTTTAATGGGAATAAAGATAAATCTTCTATTACTTGCTCGTATGTTGGTTCCAAATCTAACCAAAGATTATCTTCCCCAACTCCGTCCTTAAAGTTTCTAATACAAAACTCACAGTTGTTTGAACATCTGTTTGTTAAATTGATATATAAGCTTCCTTCAAATTCATACACAAAATTTTTCATACTATTTTATCCTCGTAAATAAAGCCCGTGCATTCTTAGTTGTAGTATCTATTAATTCTTGTACAGGTATTCCTTTTATTTCTGCTGCTTTTTCTGCCACCAAAGAAATATACTTTGGTTCGTTTGTTTCTCCTCTATGTGGGACAGGTGCCATGTATGGACAATCTGTTTCTAAAAGAAGTCTATCCATTGGAACTTCTAATAATGATTCTATATTTCTTCTTGCATTCTTAAATGTTATTGCTCCGCCAAAAGAGAAATATGCCCCTAAATCCGAAAACTCTTTAACAAGTTCTTTAGGACCAGAATAACAATGAAGTACAAAACCATTATTAAGCATCATTGCGTTTTCTTTTAGAATTGTCATTGTATCCTCTATCGAATCTCTCATATGAATGGATATTGGCAAACCACACATTGATGCAAGTTCTATCTGTTCTATAAAGGCACCTTTTTGTATAGCTTTTACAGGGGTTTTAGGATCATCTAATCTATAGTAATCTAATCCTATTTCGCCCCAAGCAACTACTTTTTCGTTTGTAGCCATATCTGCCATCTTTTCATAGTTTTCCATAACACAATCTGTAAAGGATGCATCTGGATGAATTCCAACTGTTGCATATACTCCTTCATGTGTTTTTGCAAACTCCAATGACTTAACTGAGGAAGCAAAATCAAAGGCCACATTAATTAGGCCCTCGATTCCGTTTTCTCTCATTTCAGAAACTATTCTTTCAGCCTCTGGAATAAGCGTTTCATCATTTAGATGACAATGTGTGTCTATTATCATTATCTAACCTCAGAGCCATCTGCTACTCTTTTAATTGGTGCAACGAGAACAACATCTTCATCATTGCATGCACAAAGCAACATTCCTTGGCTCTCAATTCCTCTCAACTTGGCTGGTTTGAGGTTTGCAACGACTACAACTTGTTGTCCGATTAATTCTTCTGGTTTGTAATACTTTGCAATACCACTAACTATTGTTCTTGTCTCTTCTCCAACCTTTACAGAGAATTTTAATAGCTTGTCCGCATTCTCAACTTTTTCTGCAGTTAAGATTTCACCAACCTTAAGTTTGACTGTCATGAATTGATCTATTGTAATTTCATTAATGTCTACAACATTTTCTGGTGTTTCTTTCTTTTGTTCAGCCACTTTCTTTTCTCCTTCTTTCTTTGCAAGTTCTTCTGAATACTTGTTTAGATATTCAATTTCCTTTGCTTCATCTATTCTTACAAATAATGGAGGCATCTTTGTTGTTTGTGTATTTGGAATTGTTCCACCGAACTTTTCAACAGACTCAAATGTTTGCTTGTCTTGAGGTGTTCCAAATGCTTCAAAGACTTTCTTTGGAGATTCTGTTAGATATGGTTGTAACATTACATTTGCTACTCTTATCATTTCACAAAGATTGTACATTACTGTTCCAAGTCTTTCTTTGTCTCCACTCTTGTCTAATGCCCAAGGTGCTGTTTCGTCTATGTATTTATTTGCTCTTGTTAATACATCCATGATATTGCTTAATGCTCTTGGTGCATCTAATTTGTCCATATCTTCAATACACTTATCTAAGAGCTTTTCGCACATTGCTTTACATTCCTCATCCAATTCTGTCATTGGACCAGGTGCTGGAATAACTCCACCATAATACTTTTCAAGCATTGCAAGTGTACGATGTACTAAGTTTCCATAGATATTTGCAAGGTCTGTATTAATTCTCTTAATGAGCATTTCGTTTGTATATGTGCCATCACTTCCAAATGGAATTTCTCTAAGGAGATAATATCTCATTGCATCTATTCCATATCTTTCAACCAAGAAGTGTGGGTCTACAACGTTTGCTTTAGACTTAGACATTTTGTCTCCGCCTAACAATAACCATCCATGTCCATATACTTGCTTTGGAAGTGGTAAATCTAATGCCATTAAGATTGCTGGCCAAATAATTGTATGGAATCTAACAATCTCTTTTCCAACCATATGTAAATCTGCTGGCCAGTACTTTTTGAAGTTTTCATCGTTTTCTTGTAAGTATCCAAGTGCTGTTATATAGTTTGAAAGAGCATCTACCCAAACATATACTACATGGTTTGGATCGAATGTTAATGGAATACCCCATTTAAATGATGTACGAGATACACATAAATCCTTAAGTCCTGGCTTTATGAAATTATTAATCATTTCATTCATTCTGCTCTTTGGAGAAATGAACTCTGGATTTTCTTCATAATATTTAACAAGTCTGTCTTGATACTTTGAAAGACGGAAGAAATAGCTCTCCTCTTTCATTAACTTAACTTCTCTTCCACAATCTGGGCACTTGCCATCTTTTAATTGAGACTCTGTCCAGAAACTTTCACATGGAGTACAATACCAACCTTCATAAGCATCTTTATAAAGGTCTCCGTTTGCAAGAAGCTTTTCCATAATCTTTTGAACAGTCTTTTCATGGTATTCATCTGTTGTTCTAATGAACTTGTCATACTTTATATCTAAAAGTTTCCAAAGATCTTTAATTTTATCAACAACATCATCTACATACTGTTTTGGAGTTTTTCCTGCTTTTATTGCTTTTTGTTCTACCTTTTGGCCATGTTCATCTGTTCCAGTTAAGTAGAATACATCATATCCGTTCATTCTCTTGAAACGCGATATTGCATCACAAATAACTGTTGTATAACAATGCCCTATATGTAAATCACCACTTGCATAATAAATAGGTGTAGTAATGTAATATGTCTTCTTTGCCATATATTTTGGTTTTCCTCTTATAATTCTGTAATTACTGTTAAAAATTTTGCAGGCTTATTATTCATTGGAAGTTGTGCATGTGGAAGCGCAGGATTGAAATATAAACTATCTCCTGCTCTAAGATAATAATCCTTTCCACCAACTATAACTCTTAATTCGCCTTCAAGTACATAATTGAATTCTTGTCCACCATGAACAACGAGTTCTGGGGAATCTGTTGGAGACATAGTAACAAGCATTGGATTCATAACCTTGTTCTTAAAATTAGCAGCTAATGATGAGAAAGCATATCCTTCATATCTTTTTATAGATAATCCTTTTCCATCATAAACTTGTACTGCCTCATCATTGTCTGGCATGAGTCCATTGAGAATGTAACTTGGCTCTGTCTCTAATAAGGATGCAATTTTGTAAATGATATTAATAGGAACTTCATCTGTTCCTTCTTCATATCTAACATAAACAGACTCCTCAATTTTGAGCAAGTCTGCCATTTCTTTGGTTGTATAATCTGAAAATGTTCTTAGTTCTACTAATCTTTCAGATATTGCCTTTATTGATGTGTCGTTTTCTTTCATTTTTATAATACCGCATTCATTTTCTTGATTAATTCATCAGCATCGATTCCGTGTACTTTGCATGCTTCTTCAATTGTTTCACCATGTGCAAGAGCACAATGTAAGCATCCCATACCACTTTCCATTAAAATTTCTGCGAGTTGTTGTGTGTCTCCCATCTTTAATGCATCAATAATTAACGTATCTTTAGTAATCATATGTATCCTCCTTCTTTAATTCATTCCGTAATAATATGCTAGCACAATTATTCCAGCTACAACTGCAACTATACCTAATACAAGCCATAATACTCTTAATGCAGATACTGGCGCCTTTCCTGTAGACTTGCCGGTTCTTCCATTAACTATGAAATCGTATATCTTTTGTTTGTATGAATACTCGGATTGCCAAATTGGCAAAAGAATATACTCGTACTCGATATTAGAATATGTGGTTGTAACATTAAGATAATCTACTCTATCTGGGTTATATTTTCTAATAATTTCGTTTCTAATTGTTTGTTGCATTTTATCTTTTGCAACATCACAAGAATCCTTTAGGGATGTGCTGTATCTTTCTGCACTAAAACCTGCTAAGAATGCTTTGTCATAACTAACAGAATTCTCTAAATCAAATGGAAGTACTCCATTCATTTGACTTTGTGTTGTTTGGGAACATGCCTCTATCGTTATGTCTGAGAAGTCTCTATTCCATGTGCCTGAAACATTGTACCAACGAACTCTTGTTTCTGTTACTACTTGGTCGCCTTTCTTAACTTGGACTTGGTATTCTTCTCCGAAACGTCCTTCGTATTTGGATGTTGTGTCTGCATTAAAGATGAAAGATGGAACATATAATCCATTCATAGATTTTGGAGAAAACATTAATTTTGCTTTTCTAGGAGCAAAAACTTTTCTCTTTATCCATTTTCTTCCATGCTCTATTGCCTCTTCTTGTGTTACCTTGAAAGGAAGTACTCCATCTGGCTTAAGACCAGATAATTCACTTAAATTAATAACGTTGGTTGCGCCACAATATGGACAAGTCATAGATGTTGAAAAACCTTCAACTTTAACAAGTCCATCACAGTTTGGACAACGATATCCTGCTTTTCCTCCACTAACATATCCTGTAGAAACATCTGCCATATAGCTCTTAAACTTTGGCTTTCCTACTCTAATTGATGATTCGGAATCACAGAATGGACAAACTAATACTCCCTTCTTAGGACTGAACACCATATCTGCGCCACAATTGACACATTTACTAATCGAAGTTTTACCTTGTTCTGCCTCGAAATCTTCCATAATTATTTAATCTTTGCTCCACATTCAGGACAGAATTTAACTCCTGCTTTTAATGACTTGCCACATTTTGGACATGTAACTTGCATTGCTTGTCCACAGTTAGGACAGAATTTTGCTCCCGCATTTACCATTTGGCCACATTGTGGGCATTTTTCTTGTGCTACGCCACCAGGTGCTGGTGCTGGTTCTCCACATTCTGGACAGAACTTAGCTTTATCGCTCATCTCTGCACCACACTTTGGACATTTTATCTTTGCTTGTGTTGGAGCCATTGCTTCTCTATATGTTTGACCAACTGCTTGTCCTACTCCAAGTCCAATTCCCATATTTGCAAATCCACCACTCATTCCTGGATTCTTTGCTGCATCTCTCATTGCTGCAACAGCTTCCATCTTTGCATATGTGTCAACAACTGGAGACATGACACCAAGAGATGATCTCTTATCCATTGCTTCTTCAACAGATTGTGGTAATTTGAGGTTACGAATTAAGATTGAATCAATATCTAAACCTAATTCCATAAATCTATGTGAACAATTTCCCTTTGCTGTATCTCCAAGTTCAGTATAGTTTGCAGCTAAGTCTAATGCTGGGATTTGACATTCGCCCATGAGGTCTGTTAATTCTGCAAGGACTATGCTCTTTAAGTGCTCTTGAATGTCTTCTGTCTTGAATGACTTAATTGTTCCAAAACATTCTCTCATAAATAAAGCAGGATTGGATACGTGGAATGAATATTCACCATGTCCACTTACACGAATTACTCCAAAGTCCTTATCTCTCATCATGATAGGATTTGGTGTTCCCCACTTCATTTGTGTAAATCTTCTGAGGTTTACATAATAAACATCTATTTGCTTTGGATTTTCAAATGCATATTTCCAGTTTGCAAGTTTAGTAAGAATAGGAGTTGAACCTTCATCTAATTTATAAATGCCTTCTGTAAATACATCACAGATACTTCCTTGATAAACAAAGATAGCTGCTTGAGATGGTCTAACTATAAGTTGTGAACCCTTCATGATTGCATAACGATCATCACATTGGAATTTGTAAACTAAAGTATTAGTTGTCTGATCTTCCCATGAAATAACTTTTAATAATTGCTTTTTAATTCCTGAAAATAAACCCATTTATAATATTCTCCTTGTTTATGATTTATCAGGATATATTATAGCACTTGCTAAACAATTTCACAATTGTTTATTTATTATAGGGTTACATTTGTTAAAGCAACTATTGCTGGAATGGTTAAAATACTGAAAATTGTGGATAATAAAATAGCATTGGCGGCACTTTTTTGGTCCGCATTAAATATCTCTGAAAGATTCAAATTGAATGATGCAGATGGCATTGACGAAAGAATAATTAATACTACTTTCATTAAGTGGTCAATTGGTATTGGAAGCAATATTGCCCATACCACTATTGGGAATACCATAAGCTTAATAACTGTAGACACATAAGTTCTCCAATCTGTAAATAAATCTTTAATTGGAGCAAGTGCAAATCTCATACCCAATATAATCATACAAAGTGGTGCTGTCATATCTGCCAAATAGTTTATAACATTTGCAATTTGTGGCACTGGCGAAGCTGTGATATCACCCATGGTAACACCAGTGAAAAAGAACGGCAATGCTATGATTACAGTTATCATTTGTGGGTTTAGAATAGCCTTTTTAATAGAAATATATTTTCTATCCCCTGTGAGCGTATATGCCCCTATTGTCCAGAACATTAAGTTCATTGAAACAATGTATACAGCAGAGTATGCAATGGCTGTAGCAGCGATTGTAGAGTCCGTGAAAATAACTTGGAGAATAGGTACGCCGAAGAATCCAACATTGCCAAAAGTGCTTGTTAAAACCATTACACGATACGCCCTACCTCTAGCACTCTTCTTAACATCGTCTGGCATGTCCTTGTAATTTATAAAGGTTTCAGACGCACCATTAAAATATCCGTTTGCTTTAAATTTTTCTGTCTCTATTACATTGTCAAATTTGGTTCTAAATATCAACCATAGAATCAAAAACAAAACACCTTGAAAAACCAAAGATGCTGCAAATACTATAAGCAAGTTTAGAGCCAATTCGTTTGAGTACTCTACCTGTAAAAAGGATCTAAAAGATAAGAATGGCTGGGATATATATAACAAAACTGCAGCAAATGCCGAAATTGCAGCTGGCTTAATAATCTTGACTTTAACA
This sequence comes from uncultured Clostridia bacterium, assembly GCA_947165815.1. Taxonomy (GTDB): domain Bacteria; phylum Bacillota; class Clostridia; order Christensenellales; family CAG-917; genus RGIG8124. The sequence goes on along the minus strand of CAMVBZ010000004.1, from coordinate 1,214 downwards.
ATAATAAAGCCAGGAATAGCCATTGCCACTAATAATAATACACTAATTGCAGTTGTTGAAAATCCTATATCCATTCTTTAATGTTAACCTCCCCGCTTTTACACGGGGAGGATTGTTGTTTTATAAGTGTTTATTCACTTATGCTACTGTTAATGAACCATCTTGGTTTACAGTAATTGTGTAAGTTGTTGTTCCTACACCATAGTACTTAGGAAGTATTGTTCCTGCTGGGAATGTAATACCACCGATCACCTTAGAAGTTGTTAATGTTTCTGTATCTAAGAGTGTTCCATTCTTATCTACTAGTGCACCAACTAAACCAACCAACTTGTATACTACTCTTCTATCCTTATCTGGAAGTGATATTCCACCTGTACCAGCAGCAAATGTAACAATTTGTGGAGCATCTAACTTATCTGAATATGAATTGGATTGTAAGTTGTATGACTTAGGTGTTGCTGTACCAACCCATACGATTGTTCCTTGAACAGTTCCACTTGTTTGCTTGTATGGCAATCTATATGTTGCAAGTTTGCTGTTTCCTGTAGATGTTGTAGCAGTATTTCTATTTGTTACAGCAGCTGTAGTTGTTGTGAACTTAACTGTTATACGTTCTTGTGAGCCAAGATAAATTGTTGCTACACGCTCATCATTGCTTGTTAATCCATCGGAGATTACGCCAGTGCTTGGATTTATTGTTAATGCAAATGTTGCTGGCATACTTACTTTAGCATAACCGAACTTGATTGAAGTTGTTCCATCGGATGTATAAGTATAATCATTTGTTGGATAACCATCACTTCCTATTGTAATACTTGAAATCTTAGACTTCGAGAATGTTACATTATAGTTCTGTGGCAATGATTGTGAAATTGGAGCATATGGGTCTATAGTGTATGTTGTAGTTGCAACACCAGATGCATTAACAGCACTTGTGTATGGATAGTTCCCAGTTGTTCTTGGCTTGTTACGTTTGTAGCCACCATCTTTTGTACTGCGAATGGTAATCTATATGTTTGTGTGCTTCCATCTGGTCCGGTTAACAATGCGTTAATGTATACTACACCACCCATATAGCTTGGTCTGAACTTAGAGTAACTCCATACTAAGCTATAGTTCTTATTTGCTTCATAGTTTGCATCATCTGATGAGTAGAACTTTTGTGTTCCTTCAGCAGTTGTAACAGTTAATGTTGTTGGCATATCTGGAGCAAG
>CAMVBZ010000003.1 GCA_947165815.1 uncultured Clostridia bacterium | reverse complement strand
CTAAATACTTAGGAAGAGAGGATCTTTTCGCTATTAGATTAAAAGAGAACGGGAATCTAGTAGGAATAATAGTAACATGTGAAGAGAAAGAAACTTCTTGTGAGATAGGATATTGTATCGGTTCTAGGTATTGGGGAAACGGTTATGCTACAGAAGCTGTAAAAAGGTTTATCAAATATTTATTTGAAGAAAGAGGATTTGAAACAGTTTATGCTTCATTCTTTACTGGAAACTATGCTTCCAAACATGTTATGGAAAAATGTGGGATGACATATAGTCATTTTAACGAAAAAGAGTTACAATATTTAGGAGTGGACAGAGATTTAACATACTACAAAATTACTAAATAATAAGGAGACAATTATGAGCGATATATTAGTTGCATATTTTAGTGCTAGTGGAGTTACAAAAAGTGTTGCAGAAAGATTAGCTAAAGCCACCTCAGGAGATTTATTTGAGATAGTTCCAAAGGAATTATACACAGAAGCAGACTTGAATTGGATGGACAAAAATTCTAGAAGCACAATAGAAATGCAAGATAAATCTTGCAGACCAGCAATTAAAGAGAAGACTGATATAAAGAAATATGATTATATTTTTATTGGATTCCCAATTTGGTGGTACAGAGAGCCTTCAATTATAGACACATTCTTAGATCAATACGATTTTGATGGTAAAACAATTATACCTTTTGCTACGTCCGGTGGATCTGGAGTTGCAGATGCAGCAAAGAACATGCAAAGTATAGTACCAAAGGCAAAAGTATTATTTGCTAAGAGATTTAAAGCAAATATTACAGAAGAAGAATTAAAAAAGTGGTTTGAAGAAATAATATAAAGAGGATAAAAATAATAATGGATAAAAAAGAACTTAGATTAAGAAGAAGTGCAAGAAAAGATTCTATGCAAATAGAAAAACTTGCACATGAATACAACTTTCAAATAGTTCCTCGTTATTTTGAAAATATAGAATATGATGAGGATTTTACCAAAATAGCCGTAGATAAAGAAGGCAATGTGAGAGGTGGATGCATAGGTGAGATTTATGCCTGGGGAATTTTATATGTAGATACCCTTTGGGTTGACGAAAAGTATCGTGGTAAGGATATTGGTTCCAATCTTATTAAAGCAGTTGAGGATGTTGGAAGAGAAAAAGGATGTTATTTGTGTTTTTTGGGAACACTAGATGTCCAAGCAAGACCATTCTATGAAAAAAATGGGTACAAACTATTTGGAACAATTAAAAATTGGCCAGAAGGACACGAAGATTATGGTTTATATAAACCATTAGATGTAGAAGTACCATCTAGAGAATGTAAACCAATAGATTATGAGATTAAAGATGGAACCGAAGAACAAGGTGAATATGTAGATGATAAATTAGAAGAATACTGCTTAACAAAGATTCCTAAAAAGCATGATTACATAAAACTCAATAGAAAGTTTGTAGACAAAGATGGAAAATTGGTAGCTGGAATAATGGCTGGTGTAGGAGAGTGGGATACTGCATGGATTTGGGTAATATGGACTGAAGAGGAATATAGAAACAAAGGATTAGGTAGTGAACTACTGGCACACTTTGAGAAGCAAGCCAAGGCAAAAGGTGCAACTAGTGTAGTAGCAGAAGAAGTTTTTGATTGGAATTTGAATTTCTTCTTGAAGAATGGTTATGAAATTGTTCAAAAGTTAGACAATTTCCCTAAAGGTCATACATTCTATGTTGTAAGGAAAGACCTATAAAAACAATATAATTAATGCACTTTTATAGTGCATTTTTTATTTTTTGTTTGGTAATTCGTTATATAAGTAGTAAAATGGTATTTAAATAAAATGAAATGTTTAGGAGGTTTCTTAAATGAAGAAGTTTTTAATAGTTGTTATTTCTATTCTTATGTTATTCGCATTAGTTGCATGTAACAGCAATAAGGATACAAACAACAGTGGAGACAATACACCAGTTAGTGGAAATGTAAACAAACTAATTGCAGATTCTGGCGCAACAGTAGAAGGTGTAGAGTTCCCATCAGATGCAGTTCTTACTTGTACATTAATTACAGATGCACAACAAAAGAGTGCAGCATTAAACAAACTCACAAACCAAAACTATAACAAGGAAGCTAATACTTATGTATTAGATATTTCCATTTTAAAAGATGGAAGCAAAATTCAACCAAGCGGAAGAGTTACTGTTAAAGTTCCAGTTTCAAGCTTAAACATAGATACAACTAAAGACTATGTATTATTCCATATTAATGGAGAAACTGTAGATACAATTAATGTAACAATTGCTAACGGAGTTTTATCTTTTGAAACATCTTCTTTCTCTGAATTTGTTTTAGCAGAAAAAGCACATGAACATACGTTTGGTTCATTATATTATGCAGTCCCTGCATCATTCCTTGCAGATGGTAACATTGCATATTATCAATGTAGTGGATGTCACAAATACTTTGATTCTAATAGAGAAGAAGTTTCAACAATAGTAATTCCAAAGTTATCCTCTGAGATCGTTTTAATGGTAAATGGAACAGAAAGAGCAGAGTTCACAAAGGATGAAGAAGATGATACTCATATTTTATGGTCATTAGATAGCATTTCATTAAAGAAAGATGATGTTATCACAATTGCTGCTAAAGCAGACAATACAACAACATATTCATTCTATCCAAATACAAATACTAATATTACTGAAGAAAACAAAGTACATAATGATGTAACGAGTGCAACTGTTTCTGTAGTATGTACCCCAAACGGATTAACAGTATCTATTTCTGGATTTGAATATGATGGATTTACAGTAAGAGTTACATATGCATCTGATAGTTCAGTAGTAGAGTATCCAATGAATGAAATCACATATGATTTTGGCACACCAAAAACAAATTATATCTATGGATATTTGACATATTCATTAAATGATTATTTTGAAGTCGTAGACCATGATAACCAAATTGTATATGGTTATAGTGCTGTAGATGCAGGAGATTTATGGAAGTCATTTATCTTTATGGAAGGAACAAAAGGAGCTATTAAGGTTGTTTCAGAATCTATTAGATTAGGTGTTGAATTTGATACTGCTACAAGCAAAATTTTAATAGATCCAATTTATGCTCCAAATAGCTCAACAACATTTGAATTAGAAGCAAAAGGTGAGTCTGAAAAAGCCCCTATGAACAAAACAACATATGCTAAAGATTCTGCTGAATATACAGACATTGCTTTTGTTCTAACACATGAAACAACAATTAATGCCGAGGCAAATGTTGCAGCAATTGCTAACGGATATGATATTTATACATTCACAAGTTCTCTTCCAGCAAACATGGAATTAAGAATTTATGATGGAACATCATATGTTGAAGGACTTCATCTTGCTGATGTATATGGTGTTTCTAACTTTGCAGAGTATATTCAAATTACAGATGATGGATATATTAAGACATTACAAGCAGCAACTTATACAATAATGTATCATCCATGTATTGATATGTATATTATTGAAATTGGCAGTGGTGGTGGAAGCAGTACACCAGATGATATTTCTTATATGACGGGTGGAAACACTTATCCTGCAGTAGTTGATTCAAATGGACTTGTAACATTAAGTGATTTGGAATTATCTGCTTATACAAGCTTCACATTCCTACAAGGAACTAGTGTAATGACAGATGTAACATTAGATTCTTCTGTTTCTTCATCAGTTGCTATTGCAAGCAGTGGTACAATAATGATCTTGAATGCAGGAACATATGATATCGTTCTTAATACAAACACAAAGAAGGTAATAGTTACAGATAAGACACCTGTAAGTATGGTTGGTGGTATGGTAATGGATTCATCTTCATCACATGCAACAAAGACATTTGTAGCAAATCCAGGAAATACTGCTGAAGCAATGATTTCAAATCTAACTGTTACTGATGCAACATATTATTATGCATTCTATGATAATAAGAATAATACTGTTGATGATTTATCTATTGCAACAGATAGTACATCTTACTTATCAGTATTAACTTCTAACCTTGTAACATTCTCTCAAACTGGTGTTTATAACTTATATATAAACGATACCACACATGAGGTACGTGTTGTAAGAACAGGAGATGTTGCATAATACGTAATTTATTAAAATAAATTAGGATGCTTGAGAATTTAACTTGAGCATCCTTTTTTTATTGCCTTAAAAAAATAATGTACATTTATCTTGATTAAATCGTACGAAATTATTATAATAATAGTACGAAATATGGAGGTGAAATAATATGACTATTTCAGCAACAGAATTAAAAAACAATTTGTCAAAATATTTAACCATAGCAGTTGATGAAGATGTTTTTATATCAAAAAATGGGAAGATTGTTGCTAAATTATCTAATCCATATGAAGATCGTTTAGCAATGGCAGAATCTTTATTTGGAATTATTCCAAGTGATATTACTTTAGAAGAAGCAAGAGATGAGAGGTTGAGTAATAAATGAGAGTTTTAATAGATGATTGTGTAATAATTGATGCTTTACAAAATCGTTATCCATTTGCTGATATCGCAAAGGAAATAGTTAGATATGTCGCAAAACGAAAAATAAGAGGATATATTACAGCCTCTTCTGTTACAGATATTTACTATATAATGCGTAAATATATTCATAACGAAAAGGAAACTCATGATGCAATAGATAAATTGCTAAAAATATTTGAAATTATAGATATAACAAATAAAGATTTAAGGGATGCTTTATGTTCAAAAATGCAAGATTTTGAGGATGCAGTAATATCAGTTGCTGCAAAAAAATATGATTTAGATCTAATCATAACTAGAAATCTTGATGATTTTAAATTTTCCGAAGTGGTTGCAATGTCTCCTAATGATTTTTTTGAATATTTAAAACAAAATCCACAAGATGTTAACCAATTTGAAGTATAGTAATTGAAAAATTCTCTTGATTAAAATATAATTTTAGTGATTATATGAGGTTATTATGAGAGAATTTGATATAGTAATTGTTGGTGCTGCAACAGCAGGTTCATACTTTGCTAAACTAATGGCAGAGAAAGGATTTAGTACTTTAGTAATAGATGCTCTTCCAGAAAAAGAAATTGGAAAGAGATTGACTGTTTTCCACGTAGATAGCGTGTATTTTGATAAGACAGGCATTCCACGTCTAGGTGAAGGAGATCCTGAATATATTACATCTTTTGACTATACCATGTGCGAATCTGCATATGGCCATTATCCAAAGAAGACATTGTATCCATTTACTGTATTTAATCTCGAGAGATTTAACCATCATTTACATTCTTGGTCTAAGCGTTTTGGAGTGCAGTATGAATTTAGTACTGAATTCAGAGAATTCATTTTTGATGAAAACAAGAAAATCTGTGGTGTAAAAATTAGAAATGCAGAAGGTGAAGAAGACCTTTATTGTAGATTGGTTGTAGATTGCTCTGGTATTAACGCTCCAGTTCGTTGTGCATTGCCAGATGACTATGGTATTGAAAATACACCTTTATCTCCTAGGGATATGTTCTACGTGATACTAAGATACGTAAAATTGGCAGATCCTATTAAAGAAAAACCAAATACTTCTACAGCATATCCATATTATAAGACTTGGATTGCACCATCCGATGATCCAGAGGGCGCTGTTATTGGTATTGGCGCAAACCTTTCATATGAATATGCAGAGTCTGTGTATAAAGATTTTGAAAATACAATACATTTACCTGAAATGGTTGGAGAACCAAAAATTGAAAAGGGAACAACTCCATATAGACATGCTCTTTATTCTTTGGTTTCAGATGGATTCCTATGTATAGGAGATAGCGCTGCAATTACTAAACCATATAGCGGTGAAGGTGTAACAGCATCTTGGAATCTTTGTATGATCGCTGCTGATGTTGTAGAAAATGCCATGAAAGATGGGAATTATCCTACTAAAGAAGCTCTATGGCCTATAAATGTTAAGTATTCACGTACTCAAGGTGCAAACTTTGCCGAACTTATGGCAACGCTTGTAGGGGCAATAGACACCACAAAAGATGAGAATGAATACGAATTCAAACATAACATTGTCTTTGATGAGGCTGTTATGACACAAATGAATTATGCTTTTGCTAATAAAATGACAACAGGACAAATCCTTAATTTGGGAAATAAAATCATAGATGCAAGAGCAAATGGTGGCATAAGAAAATCTACGATTAGTAACATTGTAAAATCCTTGCGTAAAGCAAGTAAGCTTAAAAAACACTATAAATCTTTCCCAAAGAAAACAAAGAAATTTGAAAAATGGTGCTTAAAGGCCGATGAACTTTGGAAAGATGCTGGTTGTATGGCTGATATTATTGAAAAGAATTTTAAGGGTTAAATTAATTATCTACGCATAGTAGAGAAAATAACACAAGATAATTCGGTTTAGTAGAATAAAATACTTTACTTTTTCCTTTTTTATTGTTAAGGTTGTAGTAACAATGTTGAAAAAGGAGGGTAATTCCATGACTGCTAAAAGTTTAGGGAGAATTATTACATTCTTAAGAAAACAAAACAATTGGACACAAAAAGAACTAGCACAAAAATTGAATATTAGTGACAAGACGGTCTCTAAATGGGAAACAGGATCTGGATTACCTGATATTTGTTTTTTACCAATTCTAGCAGATATTTTTAATGTAACTGTAGACTTCTTAGTTACAACCAATGCGGACAACTATGCTATGTATGAATCCTTATTGGAATCATATCAAAAGTCTAATCGTGCACAAAACAAGATTACAGACAATGTTGTTCATATGGAGAAGAACTTTGTAGAGGCTTCTAGCATTGATTCATATTTATTTGATAAATATGATGTTCAAAAAGGATTAAGAGACATTCGTGGAATTGGTGTTAAAGCTGGACTTACAAAAATCTCTGAAGTTAATGGTAAGTATATAGAGAATGGGAATATCTATCCAATGGAAGGTGAATTGTTCTTCCGTGGTTATGATGTTAAAGACTTAGTAGATCATGCAGACAAAGTTCGTCATAGAGCATATGAAGAAGCATGTTATGTATTATTAAATGGAAAGTTGCCAACAGCACAAGAGTTAGATCAATTTACAAAGACATTAACAAACTATAGAACTCTTCCAAGTAACTTTGTTAAAGACGTTATTTTAAAATCTCCAACAAGTGATATTATGAATTCTATGGCAAAATCCGTATTAACTTTGGCTGCTTATGATACTAAATCTAATGATATTACATTAGAAAACGTTATGAGACAAAGTTTGAAACTCATTGCTGTATTTCCGATGCTTGCTATATATAGTTATCAAGCTTATATACATTATAATGAGAATCAAAGTTTAATTATTCATAATCCAAATCCAGAGTATTCAGCTGCTGAAAACATTCTTTACTTATTAAGACCAGATGGAAAATTCACAGATACAGAAGCACAATTATTAGATGCTTACTTAGTATTACATGCTGAGCACGGTGGTGGTAATAACTCTTCCTTTACAACTCATGTTGTAACATCTACAGGAACAGACACATATTCTGCAATTGCAGCTGCACTTTGTTCATTAAAAGGACCAAAGCATGGTGGTGCAAACTTAAAGGTTGTACAAATGATGGACGATTTAAAGAAGAGTGTATCTGATTGGAGAGATGAGAACGAAGTTTATAATTATCTTAATGATATCTTAGATGGGAAAGCATTTGATGGAAAGGGTCTTATTTATGGTATGGGACATGCTGTTTATACATTATCTGATCCAAGAGCAGTAGTCCTCAAGGAATATATAAAGAATTTGGCTATCGAAAAAGGCTTAGAAGATGAATATAAACTCTATACAGATGTAGCAACATTTGCAACAGAACTCATTGCAAAGAAGAGAAAGATTTATAAAGGTGTATGTCCAAATGTAGACTTCTATAGTGGATTTGGATACAGAATGCTTGGAATACCAGATGAATTATTTACTCCTTTATTTGCAGTATCTAGAGTAGTTGGATGGAGTGCACACAGAATGGAAGAACTCTTAGTTGCAGGAAAGATTATACGTCCACAATATATTCACGTTGGAACAAGAAATGTTTATGTACCAATGAATAAGAGAAAGAAATAAAAAATAAAATATAGAATATTTTAAAGAGTCTCCATTAGGGGATTCTTTTTTTATATAAAAAATAAGCTTGATTGACCTAACTAGATAAAATCATATAATATATATGTACAATTTTTTAAATAAAGGAGAAATAATAATGAAAAAAACAATTATCGCAGTACTAGCAGTAGTTATGATATTCTCAGTACTTTCAGTTGTATTAGTATCATGTCATGCAAAGACATCTGCAGACTCAATTAAGTCTGGACTTGAAAAGGCAGGATATAAAGTAGATCAATATGATAAGAATACATTTGAAACAGCCCAATCCACAGTAACAATTAAAACAAGTGAAATGGATGGATTACAAACAGTTTTTTATGCATATAAGGGAACAGATAACAAAGATTCAATCTTAGTATTCGTATTTGAAAGCATTAAGAACGCAACAGTTTCAGACGAAGTTCAAGGTATCTTATTAGACTGGGGTAGAAATCATGCACCAGAAACAGATACATCCATATATGGAACACATAACAATGTTGTTTGGGCAGGATCATCTGCAGCAAGAAGTGCAGCTGGATTGAACGGCTAATATAATTTAATTTATAAATAAATTAAGAATGAGTCTCTAGTAATTAGAGATTCATTTTTTTAATTATTTGTTGTAAAAACCTAGTAAATCACTATATAATAAGGGTATTAAAATTTTGGAGAGAGTTATGATATCAACAAGAGGAAGATACGCATTAAGATTGATGTTAGATTTAGCACAACATTCGTCAGATGATTTTGTCCCACTTAAGGACATTGCAGAAAGACAGGAAATATCTAAAAAGTATTTAGAGCAGATTATTCCTACATTATCTAGAGCTGGATTTTTGCAAACAAATAGAGGATTTCAAGGTGGATATAAGCTAGCTAAGAATCCAGATAAATATACAGTTGGAGATATATTAAGAGAAACAGAAGGTGGACTTGCTCCTGTTGCTTGCTTAAATAATGAGACAATTCAGTGTCCAAGAGCTGCTGAATGTTTGACACTTCCGCTTTGGAAAGGACTCCAAGATACAATTAATAATTACTTAGATAGCGTAACTCTTCAAGATTTAATAGATAAAGGTAAAACGTCAAACGGAGATTACTATATATAAAATATATAGATTTACAAATTGGATGGTATGAAAAAGTATCATCCAAAATTTTTTATTAAAAAACCTATAAAACCTATTGACAAACTAGGTATTACAAAAATATAATGTAGAAAAATTCAAAAAAACAAACTCAAAAGAGGAGAATAAAATTATGTCACAGCTAAAATTTGAGACACTACAAGTACATGTTGGTCAGGAGAGACCTGATTCTGCTACTGATTCAAGAGCAGTACCAATTTATGCAACAACATCATATGTATTTAAAGATTCAGCACAAGCAGCTGGAAGATTTGCTTTAACAGAAGGTGGAAACATTTATACAAGATTAATGAATCCTACTTCAGACATATTTGAACAAAGAATAGCAGCACTTGAAGGAGGTGCAGCTGCATTATCTACAGCTTCCGGTTCTTCTGCAATTACATATGCAGTTCAAAATATAGCAGTTAGTGGCGACCATATTGTTTCATCTACAAACATTTATGGCGGAACACACAATTTATTTGCAAATACTTTAAAAGAACAAGGAATTGAATGCACATTTGTTAATCCAGATGATCCAAACAATTTCGAAAAAGCAATTAAAGACAATACAAAGCTTATTTTTGCTGAAACTCTAGGAAATCCTAATTCAGATGCTATTGATATAGAAGCAATTGCAAAAGTTGCACACAAGCACGGAATTCCTTTAATAGTAGATAACACATTTGCAACTCCATATTATTTAAGACCTATTGAATATGGTGCAGATATAGTTGTTCATTCAGCAACAAAGTTTATTGGTGGACATGGAACTGTAATGGGCGGTGTCATTGTAGATTCAGGCAAATTTGACTGGACACAAAATGATAAATTCCCAGGATTAACAAAACCAAATCCATCATATCATGGGGTAATATTCACACAAGCAGTTGGAAATCTTGCATACATTATTAAGATTCGTACTACATTATTAAGAGACCAAGGTGCTGCAATATCTCCATTTAATTCATTTTTACTTTTACAAGGATTAGAGACTTTGTCTCTAAGATTAGAAAGACATGTATATAATGCATTAAAAGTTGTTGAATATTTGAAGAATCATCCACAAGTTGAAAGAGTAAATCATCCATCTCAAGCAACAGGACACAAGAAAGAAATTTATGACAAATATTTCCCAAACGGTGCAGCATCTATTTTTACTTTCGATATTAAGGGAGACAAAGAAAAGGCAAAGAAGTTTACAGAGAGTTTAAAATTATTCTCACTTCTTGCAAACGTAGGAGATGTTAAGTCTTTAGTTATTCATCCAGCTAGTACAACACATAGCCAATCTACAGAAGAAGAGTTATTAGAAGCTGGAATTAGACCTACAACAATTAGATTATCTATAGGCACAGAACATATAGACGATATCATTGCAGACCTAGAGCAAGCATTTGAAGCAGTAAAATAATAGGAGGATATATAAAATGAGCAAAATTTATACAAGTGCAGACCAACTAATTGGAAAGACACCATTATTAGAATTAACACATATAGAAGCAAAATATGATTTAAGGGCAAAAATCTTAGCGAAATTAGAATATTTTAATCCAGCTGGATCTGTAAAAGATAGAATTGCTAAAGCAATGATAGATGATGCAGAAAAGAAAGGATTATTAAATAAAGATTCAGTAATTATTGAACCAACTTCTGGAAATACTGGTATAGGACTTGCATCTGTTGCAGCTGCAAAAGGCTATAAAATCATAATAGTAATGCCAGAAACCATGTCTGTTGAAAGAAGACAACTCATGAAAGCATATGGAGCAGAATTAGTATTAACAGAAGGATCAAAAGGTATGAAAGGAGCAATTGCTAAAGCAAATGAGCTCAAAGAAGAGATAGAAAACAGTTTTATACCAGGACAATTTGTTAATCCAGCCAATCCTGCAATCCATTTTGCGACAACTGGGCCAGAAATTTATGAAGATACAGATGGAAAAGTAGACATTTTTGTAGCAGGTGTTGGTACTGGTGGAACAATTACTGGTGTAGGACAATACTTAAAATCCAAGAAAAAGGATGTAAAAGTAGTTGCAGTTGAACCAGCAACATCAGCTGTTCTTTCTACAGGCGTTGCAGGAGCACATAAGATTCAAGGAATTGGTGCAGGATTTGTTCCAGATGTCTTAGATACAAAGATTTATGATGAAATCATAACTATTGAAAACGAAGAAGCATTTGCAACAGGAAAAGAACTTGGAAAGAGCGAAGGTGTTTTAGTTGGAATATCTTCAGGTGCAGCACTAAATGCAGCAATTAAATTAGCACAAAGAAAGGAAAATGAAGGAAAGAACATAGTAGTTTTATTGCCAGATACAGGAGACAGATATTTATCTACACCTTTATTTGCAGATTAATTATGAGAACAATTTATGTAGACAATGCTGCGACAACGCAGACAAGCAAGAAAGTAATAGATGGGATGCTACCATATATGTATGAACAGTATGGTAACCCATCTAGTTTACATTCTGTAGGACAAAGAGCAAAAGAAGTGCTAGAAGAAGCACGAGCAAAAGTGGCACGATGTTTAAACGCAAATCCAAGCGAGATATATTTTACATCTGGTGGTTCAGAATCTGATAACCAAGCAATATTAAGTGCAGCTGAAATAGGATTAAAAAAAGGCAAAAAACACATAATTTCTACTAAAGTAGAACACCATGCAGTTTTACATACACTTAATAAACTTAAAAAACAAGGTTTTGATATACAATTATTAGATGTAGACAATGAAGGATTTGTTACTCCAGAGCAAGTAAAAGACGCTATAAGAGATGATACCTGTCTAGTCACAATAATGTATGCCAACAATGAAATCGGTACAATAATGCCAATTAAAGAGATTGGCAATGTCTGTAGAGAGAAAGGAGTTACATTCCATACAGATGCTGTACAAGCTGTTGGGCACCTAAAAATAGATGTACAAGACGAAAATATAGATATGTTGTCCTTATCCGCACATAAATTCCATGGTCCTAAAGGAGTTGGAGCATTATATGTGAGAAAGGGCATTTTCTTATCTTCTTTAATAGAAGGTGGTGCTCAAGAAAAGAATAGAAGAGCCGGAACTGAGAATATACCTGGTATTGTTGGATTAAGTATTGCTATTGAAGATGCATATGAACATTTAGAAGAAAATAATCATAAAATGATAATATTAAGGGACAAATTAATAGACGGACTCTCTAAAATAGACCATTCAGCATTAAATGGACCACGTACAAATCGTTCTGCAAACAATGTTAATTTCTGTTTTGAAGGAATTGAAGGAGAAAGTCTTTTATTGCTTTTAGATGCAAAAGGTATTTGTGCAAGTTCTGGAAGTGCTTGTACATCTGGATCTCTAGATCCAAGCCATGTTTTATTAGCAATTGGTAGACCACATGAAGTTGCGCATGGTTCTTTAAGACTTAGTTTAAGTGAATCTAATACAGAAGAAGAAATAGACTATATTATTGAACAAGTAGAACAAGTGGTGTGTTATTTAAGAAGAATGTCTCCAGTCTGGAAGGAATTATTGTCTGGAGAAAGACAATTTATGTTATAAGAGGTGAATTATGGCATTATATACAGAAACAGTTATGGATCATTTTATGAACCCAAGAAATGTAGGTTCTATAGAAAATGCAGATGGAATAGGTGAAGTTGGTAATGCAAAATGTGGCGATATCATGAAAATTTACCTAAAAATAGAGGATAATATCATAAAAGATATAAAATTTGAGACATTTGGATGTGGAAGTGCTATTGCATCGTCCTCAATGGCCACAGAAATGATTAAAGGAAAGACAATTGAAGAAGCACTCGCAGTAACCAATAAACAAGTTGTAGACGCTTTAGGAGGCCTTCCTGTACATAAACTACATTGTTCTGTGCTAGCAGAAGAAGCAGTGAAGTCTGCAATTAAGGACTATTATGATAAAAATGGAATAGAATATGATAAGTCTTTATTCCCAGATGATATAGGTTGTGAAGGCTGTCATATGGTATAAAAGAGTAAAAATCTTAATTAGAATCATTTAAAAATTTATGGTCAGTTTTTATATAAATTGGCCATATTTTTTATTTTAAACCATTAAAACTATTCTAAAAAATGCAAAAATTTAGAATAAAATCTTGAAAAATAGCCGTTTTAACATACATTTTGTTTGTTTTTGTTTGATTACTGCAAGATACAAAACATTATTTGTTTTGTTGACTATTTAGCCTTGAAGTGATAAAGTGGAGCAACTATTTTTATATAAAATAAAAATTTACGCATATACACGTATGGAGAAAAAAATGAAAGAAAAATTAGAAGCAATGAAAAATGAAGCATTAGAAGCAATTTCTAAAGCAAATGATTCTAGCTCTCTCAATGACATCAGAGTACGTTATCTCGGAAAATCTGGAGAAATGACTCTTTTAATGAGAGGACTTGGAAATGTATCAAAAGAAGAAAGACCTATTTTAGGTAAGATGTTCAATGATGTAAGAGGAGAAATCGAATCTGCTCTCGAAAGTAAGACAACTATTATTGTTGAACAAGAAAAGCAAGCAAGATTATTAGCTGAAGACATAGACGTAACACTTCCATCCACATTTAATGGATTTGGAACCTTACATCCTTTGTCAAAGACAAAGAAAGAGATAGTAGACACATTCTTAGAGATGGGATTTACTGTAGATGAAGGACCAGAGATTGAAACAGACTTATTCAATTTCCAATTATTAAATGTTCCAAAGGATCATCCAGCAAGAGAAATGCAAGACACATTCTATGTTGGAGATGAAATGGTATTACGTACACAAACATCTTCAATGCAAGCAAGAATCATGACAACTCAAAAGCCACCTATCCGTGTTATTATACCTGGTAAGGTATATAGAAGTGATGATGACGTATCTCACAGCCCAATATTCCATCAAATTGAAGGACTTGCTGTAGATAAGCACATTACAATGGGAGACTTACAAGGATGTTTAGAAGCATTTGCAGAGAAAGTTTTCTCTAAAGACACAAAAGTTCGTTTACGTCCATCATATTTCCCATTTACAGAGCCATCTGTAGAAGTAGATGTAACCTGTTCTGTATGTCATGGTAAAGGTTGTTCAGTATGTAAACATACTGGTTGGGTAGAAATACTTGGAGCTGGTGTAGTTAACCCAGTCGTTCTCGATATGTGTGGTATAGATAGCAAAGAATATAGTGGATTTGCATTCGGTCTTGGTGTAGAGCGTATTGCAATGATTAAATATGGAATTCCAAACATCAAACTTTTCTATGAGAATGATGTACGTTTCCTTAAACAATTCGATAAATAGGAGGTAGACGAAGATGTTAGCACCTATTTCATGGTTAAAAGAATATGTAGATATAGATTGCTCCGTAGATCAACTTGTTAAGAAACTAGTAGGAATTGGTTTTGAAGTTGAGGAAGTTATCTACCAAGATAAAAAAGTAAACAATGTAGTTGTTGGTAAAATCGTCAAAGTTGAGCAACATCCAAATGCAGATAGATTAAGAGTTACACAAATAGACATTGGAACAAAGACAATCCAAGTAATTACAAACGTTCCTGTAGTTGGTGGAGAAGTTGTTGCTGTATCTTTAGATGGTGCAGTACTTGCAAACGGACAAGTAATCAAATCTGGTGAATTAAGAGGAGTTCTTTCAGAAGGTATGCTTTGTGGACTTGAGGAAGTTGGTCTTTCTGAATACGAAGTAGATGGCCAAAAGAAAGGAGACATTCTTAGATTTGCAGAAGGTACTGAACTTGGAATGAATGCTCTTAGAGCATTAGGACAAGATGATGTCATCTTAGACGTAGCAATTACAGCTAATAGACCAGATTGTAATAGTATTTATAAACTTGCTAGAGAAGTTGCAGTTTGTTTAAACAAAGAATGCAAGAATCCACATATCAATTATGAGATTAGTAACAATGTTGGAGACATTTCTTCTTTAGTATCTGTTGAAGTAAAAGATCCAGACCTTTGCCCAAGATACATGGCAGCTGGTGTAAAGAACGTTAAGATATTTGAATCCGACCCAGTTATTAAGCATCGTTTAAGAGCAGTTGGTATTAGACCAATTAATAATATCGTAGATATTACAAACTATGTTTTAACAGAAATTGGACAACCAATGCACTCATTTGATGAAAGAGAACTTGGTGGAAAGAAGATTGTTGTAAGAAAAGCAAAACAAGGTGAGCATATTATTTCATTAGATGGAAAAGATAATGTTTTAACAGAAAATATGCTTGTTATTTGTGATGCAAACAAGCCTGTTGCAGTTGCTGGAATTATGGGTGGCGAAGAAAGTGGAATTAAAGATGACACATCTGCTGTTGTATTTGAATCTGCTAAATTTGCTAGAGATAGTGTAAGAAGAACATCTAGAGCATTAAATTTAAGATCAGATAGTTCTGCAAGATTTGAAAAAGGCATAGACTTTGCTTCTCAAGAATTAGGATTAAAGAGAGCATTAACTCTCATTTATGAGAGTAAGAGTGGAGATATTACCTCTGGAATTATAGATGTTAAAGTTGATTATCAAAAAGTTAAGGATATTTCATTCACAACAAAAGATATCAAGAATATTTTAGGTTGCAATGTTCCAAAGAGTGCACTTTTGAATATTCTTTCTAAGCTTGGTATTGAAACAAGTGAGAATGGAAACGTAATTACTGCACACATCAAAGAAGACAGAGAAGATATTTATGGCGTTAATGATATAGCAGAAGAATTCATTAGAGTTTATGGATACAAACATGTTAAACCAACATTGTTTGCATATGCACCTTTAACAAAAGGTGGAAAGCTTCCAAAGATTGCTAATGTAGACTATGCAAAAGATATACTTGCTGAAATGGGATTAAGTGAAAGTATTACATATTCATTCACATCTCCAAAGTATGTAGATAAGCTCGGTTTAGATCCAGATACAAAACTTGTAAAGATTATAAACCCACTTGGAGAAGACTTATCTGTAATGAGAACTGTTCTTGCACACAATATGCTTGAAACACTCGCATTTAACATTTCTAGATTCAACAAAAAAGCAAAGCTTTTTGAAATAGCAAAAGTATATATTCCAAAAGAACTTCCTATGAAAGAACTTCCAAAGGAAGAAGAGAAACTTGTTATAGGAACATATGGAGATGGAGATTTCTATACACTTAAGGGTTATCTAGATGGTCTATGTAGAGCATTTGGTGTAGTTCCATCCTATGCAAAGAAACAAGTATCTTACTTACATATTGGTAGAAGTGCATCTATTTCAGTTTGTGGAAAAGAAATTGGTGTATTAGGTGAAGTACATCCAGATGTAGCTGCAAAGTATGGTGTAGATGACCAAAGATTATATATTGCAGAAATTTCTCTCGAAGAATTATTCAAGTGCATTAATCCTGTAACAAAATTTGAAGCAATTAGTAAGTATCCTCCAATTGAAAGAGACCTTGCTGTTGTTGTAGATAAGAAAGTTGTTGCAGGAGATATGATAGATGCAATAAAGAATGGTAAGATACCACATTTATCTTCAGCAAACATCTTTGATGTTTATGAAGGAGATAAGATTGGTAAAGATAAGAAGAGTATAGCACTTTCATTCGTATTCATTTCTTATGAAAGAACTCTCAAAGACGAAGAAATACAAGAAGCAATGGATAAGATACTTTCATTATTAAGTAGAAAATTCAAAGCTAAGATACGTGGATAATTATGTTTGATGAAAAGTCATTAAAGACATTAGAGTATGATGTAATTTTAGGAGAACTAGCCACTTTTGCACAATCCAAAGGTGGCAAGGAACTAGCTCTTGCTCTCAGACCTGTAAACGATTTAGCAGAAGCAACAAGTATGTTAGATTATACAGCTGAGGCAGACCATGTTCTTTTTGATATTTCAGTTTCTCCTTCTTTTGAAGTTGTAGATATCAACGAAGCAATAGGCAGAGTTGTAAAAGGTGCAACTTTATCTATTCCAGAACTTATTGAAGTTGGAAGATGTTTAAGAATTTCAAGAAACATTATAGAAAAGATTACAAAGGTTCCAAATATACCTCTTTTAATGTCTAAAGTTTCATATCTTTATGCCAATAAAGAAGTGGAAGATATTATTTCTAATAGTTTCCTATCTGAGACAGAGGTATCAGATAATGCATCTAGTGAACTTAGATCAATTCGTGTAAGAATTAGAAAGATTAACGAGAGCATTAAGGTTAAACTTCAAAGTTATATCAACTCCAACACTTATTCCAAGATGCTTTCAGATAGTATCGTAACTGTTAGACAAGATAGATATGTAATTCCAGTCAAGAATGAGTACAGGGGACAAATCAATGGTTTAGTTCATGACCAATCTGCATCTGGTTCTACAATTTACATTGAACCAACAGTTGTAGTGGAACTCAATAATGACCTTAGACAAGCACAATTTGATGAACAAAAAGAGATAGATAGAATTCTTAGAGGATTAACAGATAGAGTTAGAACGTTTGTAGAGCAACTCAAATGGACGTATTTAAATATTGTGGACTTAGACCTTATCTTTGCTAAGGCACAACTTGCTCACGCTCAGAAAGCAAATAAGCCATCCTTAAATGATAATGGATTAATATCCATTAGAGAAGGAAGACACCCACTAATTAAAGCCAAGAAAGTTGTTCCAGTATCTCTAGAAGTTGGAAAGAATAGTAATAGAATGCTTTTAATAACAGGACCAAACACAGGTGGAAAAACTGTAACACTTAAGATGGTTGGTTTATTTGTATTGATGGCAGCATCTGGATTATTTGTTCCTGCTAAGACATCTTCTATTTCTATGTTTGATGGAGTTTTCTCTGATATTGGAGACGAGCAAAGTATAGAGCAGTCCTTATCCACATTCTCAGCACATATGGTAAATACTTGTGATATATTCACAAAGGTTACAGATAAATCCTTAGTGTTGTTTGATGAATTGGGTTCAGGTACAGATCCATCTGAAGGTGCTGCACTTGCTGTTTCTATTGTAAATTATCTCTTAAAGATAAACTGTGTTTCTTTAGTAACATCACACTTTAATGATTTGAAAGAATTTGCACTCATTACTCCTGGAGTAGTTACTGCATCTATGGAGTTTGATATTAAGACACTTTCTCCAACATTTAAGCTTGTTATGAACACAATTGGTTCTTCAAATGCATTAGATATTGCATCCAAATTAGGATTGAATCCTGAGATTATAGAGGATGCTAGAAATAGACTTTCTAAAGAAAAGAAGCAATTTGACTCTGTTTTAATTGCAGCTGAAGCAACTAGAAAGAAAGCAGAACAACTTCTTCAAGATACAATTGGAGATAGAGAGCAAGCTGCAATAGAGAGAGAAAATGCAGAAAAAGAAAAACAGATTTTCAAAGCAAAACAAGAAAAACTAAATGAAAGTATTAGAAAAGAGACAAAGAAGCTTATAGAGAAGTCTGTTGACGAAGCAGATGAAATCATAGAGCAATTAAAAGAAATACTTTCAAAACCTCAAATAAAAGAAAAGGACCTCTTTGATGCATGGGCATTAAAGTCTAAGCTCAAGAATATGGCTGCTGAATATGAAAAGGAACCAGTTAATGAAGTTAAGACAGAAATAGATAATACACCTTTAAAGGTTGGAGATAACGTGTACGTTAAATCTTTAGACAAAGTTGGTGTATTAACAAAGCTCACACCAAAGGGAGATGCAGAAGTAACTCTTGGAAAGATTCATACAAAAGTGAAAGCAGGAGACTTCTATAAAGTAAAAGGAAAGAAATGAGTATGGTAAATCCAAACTACATCCAAACAGAAAGAGTAGATCCATCTCGCAATTCTAATTCATTGCGTATAATTGGAACTATTTTAGGGATTTTATCCCTAGGTTTCTTAATTTCTGCATTCTATGTTTCAAAATTAATGTTCATAGGATTCGGAGTTTTGGCTGCATCTGGATTTGTACTCATAGTTTTAAATAACAGAAGATCATTCGCATTTACATATGCAATAGACGATGTTTGTTTAGTAATAAGCAAGGAAGACATGGTTAGAAAGCAAAGTAGAATGTTGATGTTAGAGTTAAAGGATATAGAGGACTATTCAATATTTATGGATGTTGTTCAAAAGGGAGACATAATTGCCTGTCCTAATATACAAGCAACAAACGTAAAACAAATAGTTTTCAAAGAAATGAATGAGAATAAGAGATTATTATTCTCACCAGACACATATTTAGACTCGCTAATAAAAATGTACATAAATGGAAGAAAAGGAATATAGAATGGATTACATTTATTTAGACAATGCAGCCACAACGAAGGCATATTCGGAGTGTTTAGATGAGATAAGAAAGTTCAACGAAGAGAACTACTTTAACCCATCTGCATTATACAAGCCATCTGTTGATGTTTTTGTAGAACTTAATGCTGCAAGAGAATATATAAAGAAGAGTCTTAATGCTCCAGAGGGAGATTTGATTTTCTTATCTGGTGGTTCTGAGGCAGACAATACGGCGTTATTCTGCACAAAGAAGAAAAAAGGATGCAGAGTTATTGTTGGTGGTGGAGAACATGATGCCATAAATAATTCAGCAAAGCAATTACAAGAGCTTGGATATGATGTTGTATTTGCACCAATTAATCCAGATGGTTCTATTAACATAGAAGAGTTTGAAAAATTGGTAACACCACAAACAGAATTAGTATCCATAATGCATGTATCCAATGAAACTGGTGCAGTAAACGATATCGCAAAACTTGTTCGTATTGTTAAAAGAGTTAATCCTAAAGCCATATTCCATTCAGATGGTGTACAAGCCTTTGAAAAGATTCCTGTAAACTTAAGAAGTTTAGGAGTAGACCTTTATTCCATATCTGGACACAAGATTCATGGTCCAAAAGGAATTGGTGCATTATTCATAAAGAAAGGTGTAAGCGTAAAACCTCTCATATTTGGTGGTGGCCAAGAAAAGGGATATCGTTCAGGAACAGAGCCAACTGCATTAGTAATGGCATTTAAGAAGGCTGTTGAGATAAATAATGATAGATTTGAAGCAAACATATCCAAAACTTCTTTTTATATAGAAAGATTGAAGAAAGAATTGCTTGAAAACATAGATAATCTAAAGATTATTACACCTGAAAATGGATGTGGAAATATATTAACTGTGGCATTCCCAAAGGTTAGAGGTGAAGTACTTTTACACACACTTGAAAAGTATGGGATTTTATGTGGAATTGGATCTGCTTGTTCTTCTCATCATGAGAGTAGGTTCAAGAAATTATTAAAACTTGATGACGACCACAGAGACGGCATTATAAGGTTCAGCGTATCTGAATTCAATATGCCAGATGAAATAGAAAAAGTTGTAGAAGCTGCCAAAAAAGAGTGGGAAACTCTATGTAGAATTGGCAGAATATAGGAGATAGATGGAAAGAGTAATTATTATTAGATATGGTGAAATTTTCCTAAAAGGAAAAAACAGAGATTATTTTGAGAGTTTACTTATACACAATATAAAAGATTCTCTTGAAGGATTAAATTATACCTTCACAAAATCTCAAGGAAGATATTTCATAGAAAACTATGATTTGGCAATAGAGGATGAACTTGTAGACAAGATTATTAAAGTCTTTGGTGTTTATTCTATTTCTATTGGACAAAAGGTTCCAACAAACGAAGAAGAAAACTATGCAGATATTAGAAAAGCACTAGTTCAACTTGCAGTAGAAACAGTAGAGAGCACATACAAAAAAGATCCAAGCTTTAGAGTAACTGTTAAAAGAGCAGACAAGAAGTTAAAAATGAACTCTGCTGAAATTGCTGCATTTGTTGCTGGAGATATTTTAAGAGCAATACCAAATTTCAAGGTAGATTTAGATAATCATGACTTTGAGTTCTTTGTAGACATTAGAGAAAACGGAAAAGCATTTGTATATTGTGGTGTTATTCCTGGACCTGGTGGACTTCCTGTTGGATGTTCAGATAAAGGATTAGTTCTTATTTCTGGTGGAATAGACTCACCAGTTGCTACATATATGATGGCAAAGAGAGGAATGAAACTCATAGCAATACACTTTGCATCACCTCCATACACATCTGAGAAAGCAAAGGAAAAAGTAGTTGAACTTAGAAACATTGTTTCTAAATATGCAACACCAATTAAGATGTATGTTGTTAACTTTACAGACATTCAAGTTGCAATACACGAAAAATGTCCAGCTGAATTAATGATTACCATTATGAGAAGATTCATGATGAGAATAGCTACGGAAGTTGCAAAGAGAGAAAAGTGTGGTGCAATTATAACTGGAGAATCCTTAGGACAAGTTGCATCTCAAACTGTACAAAGTATTACATGTACAAATGCAGTTACAACAACTCCTGTATTTAGACCTTTAATTGGTATGGACAAAGAAGAAATAATGGCAATTGCTAGAAAGATAGGTACATTTGAGACATCCATTCTTCCATATGAAGATTGTTGTACCATATTCCTTCCAAAGCAACCAGCAATTCGTCCAAAGTTAGATTACGTAGAAAAAGTAGAGAAGAACATAGAAAACGCAGAAGAACTAATGCAAAAAGCATTAGATGAAATGGAAGTATTATAATGGATAAGTTGTACAAAGTAATGACTTATGGATGTCAAATGAACGTCCATGAAAGTGAAAAAATCGCAGGTATTCTAGAAGAACTAGGATATAAAGAAGCTGGAGATACTATCCCAGATATTTATGTTTTCAATACTTGCTGTATTAGAGATACTGCAGAAAAACATATCTTTGGAAACCTCGGTGTTGTTAAGACAGAGAAGAAAAACAAAAAGGATATGATAGTTGCTGTAGTTGGTTGTATGACTCAACAAGAAGGTTATGATGCACTTCTAAAACAGAAATATCCATATGTGGATATTGTGCTAGGAACAAGGAACCTAGATCAACTCAAAGAAGCCATTTTTAACGTGTTAGAATCACGAAAAAAAGAAAAAAAGTATAAATATATGTCTCAAGAAATGGTTCAAGATTATCTTGAAACAGATGACAAAATACCTGTTACAAGAACCTCATATCCTAATGCTTGGGTAAACATTATTTATGGCTGCAACAACTTCTGCACATACTGTATTGTTCCATATGTAAGAGGAAGAGAATTATCTCGTCCTATGGATGCAATTGTAGATGAAGTTAGAAGATGTTTAGATGAAGGATATAAAGAAATCACACTTTTGGGCCAAAACGTCAACTCTTATGGAAATGATTTAAAAGATGGACACACTAATTTTGCAAATCTTCTAAAAGAAGTAGGTGCACTAGATTATGATTTCCGTTTAAGATTCATGACCAATCATCCAAAAGACTTAACAGAGGATGTTGTAGAGGCAATGGCTTCATCCAAGAGAATATGTAATAACATCCATCTTCCAGTTCAATCTGGATCCAACAAAGTCTTAAAGGACATGAATAGGCATTATACAAGAGAAAAATATTTTTCTTTAATAGAAATGCTTAGAAAAGCGATGCCAGATATTGGAATTACATCAGATATTATGGTTGGTTTTCCTACGGAAACAGAGGAAGACTTTAAAGATACAATGGATTTAGTAGAGCAAGTAAGATATTCAAATGCTTTCACATTTATTTATTCTCCAAGACAAGGAACACCAGCTGCAAGTATGGAACAGATTCCATATGAGATTAAAAAGAGAAGAATTGGAGAGCTTATTAAACTCCAAAACAAGATAACAAAAGAATTATCCAACGAGTATGTTGGTAATGTATATAGAGTTCTTGCTGAAGACGTAGCACCAAAACTAGATGGAATGGTTTGTGGAAGAACGGAAAGTGGAAGACTTGTAAACTTTGGTGGAACCAAAGAAGATGTAGGACAATTCTTTAATGTAAGAATAGAACAATCCAAGTCTGCATCATTATTTGGCAAGAAGGAGTGAGGTAAAGATGAATATAGATATGTCTAAAATCTCTCCAATGATGAGAAAATATTTTGAAATGAAGGAACAATACCCAGATTGTATTATGTTCTTTAGAGTTGGAGACTTTTATGAGATGTTCTTTGAAGATGCAGAAGAAGCATCTAAGGTTCTAGATTTAGTATTAACAGGAAAAGACTGTGGGCTAGAGCAAAGAGCACCTATGGCAGGAGTTCCATTCCATGCTGTAGACACTTATATTAGAAAGCTAATAGAGAACGGATACAGAGTTGCTATTTGTGAACAAATAGAAGATCCAGCAACTGCTAAAGGATTAGTAGAAAGAGATGTAGTCCGTGTTGTAACTCCTGGAACCGTAATGGAAGAAGACATATTAGACGAAAAATCATCAAATTACCTCGCATCTGTATATACAAATGACACAACTTTTGGAATTGCCTGGACGGATATTTCTACAGGTGAATTCAATCTTTACGAATATGAAGGAGCAAATTATTTAGATAGACTTTCAGACATTCTTGGCACAATAAGGCCTGAAGAAGTTATTTCTAATGACCATTTTGCAAGAATCTATTACACACTTGATTTCTTTAAGAATAACGGAATGAAGTGTAGATGTTATCATGAATTTGCTTATGATTATGAATACGCACTTAAGAAACTCACATCACTTTTAAATGTAGTAACCTTAGACGCATTTGAATGTAAAGATAAGAAATGTGCAATTTCTGCTTCTGGTGGTTTAATGGAATATTTATTCCAAACTCAAAAGAGAGCAATGGCACACATTAACAAGCTTACATATATTAAAGACAATTCCTTCATGATTCTAGACCAAGCAACTAGAAGAAATTTAGAGCTTACATCTAGAGCAAAAGATGGAAAGAGACAAGGATCTTTAATAAACGTTATAGACAAGACTGTAACTGCAGTTGGTGCAAGAACTATAAAAAGATGGATAGAGCAACCATTGCAAGACATAAATGAAATTAACGCTAGATTAGATGCAGTTGAGTTGTTTATAGAAAACAAACCAGTTAGAGAGAGTATAAGAGCAACATTATCAGACTTTAGAGACCTAGAAAGACTTGCTGGACGTATCGCATATGGAAATGCAAATCCAAAGGATTTGTTAGCAATTGGAGACACACTAGCAATTCTTCCAGATATTAAAGCAAGTATTACAGGATCTAATGCAAGTCTAGTTAAGAAAATCAATGCAAATATCCATGTTTTAAAGGATGAGTGCAAAACTCTTGCAAAAGCATTAGATAGAGATATGCCTGCAAACTTCAAACTTGGTGGGTTCATAAAGAGAGGATATTCTATAGAATTAGACGAATTAAGAGACATTAAGAATGTTGGAAAGGATTGGCTACTAAACTTAGAAAACACAGAAAAAGAGAAAACTGGTATTAAGACACTTAAAGTTGGATACAACAAAGTCTTTGGATATTATATCGAAGTTAGCAACTCCTTCAAGGATAAAGTACCACTAGAGTACATTAGAAAACAAACCTTAGTTGGAGGAGAAAGATTTATAACTCCAGAACTTAAAGAAATAGAGGATAAGATACTTTCTGCAGATGAAAATGCAATGAAAATAGAATTATCTATTTTTGAAGAACTCAAAAGTATGCTTTACAAAGTCCTAAACGAGCTACAAACAACGGCAAGGGCAATTGGTATATTGGATTCAATCCTATCGCTATCTCAGGTTGCAGCGTCTAATAAGTACTCACGTCCAATAATGAACAAGAAGATTAAAGGAATTAATATTGTTGGTGGAAGACATCCTGTTGTAGAGCAATTATTAGAAAAAGGACAATATGTACCAAATGACACATCTTTAGATTCAGATGAGAATAGAACGATGGTTATTACTGGACCTAATATGGCCGGTAAGAGTACATATATGAGACAAGTTGCTCTAATAGTTTTAATGGCACACATTGGAAGTTTTGTTCCAGCTGAGAGTGCAGAGATTGCTTTAACAGATAGAATCTTTACAAGAATTGGAGCGAGTGATGATCTTTCCGGTGGACAATCTACCTTTATGGTAGAAATGATAGAAGTTGCTACTATTTTAAACTATGCAACACCAAATTCACTTTTAATATTAGATGAAATTGGAAGAGGAACGTCAACCTTTGATGGACTTTCTATTGCCTGGGCTGCTCTAGAGTACATTACAAAGAATTTAAGAGCAAAAACGTTATTTGCTACGCATTTCCATGAACTTACAGAATTAGAGGGATTAGAAGGCGTAAAGAATTATAGAGTATTAGTTAGAGAAACATCAGACACAATAATCTTCTTACATAAGATTGTTCGTGGTGGTGCATCTCGTAGTTTCGGTATTGAAGTTGCATCTTTAGCAGGTGTTAAGAAAGAAGTTGTAGACAATGCAAAGACTATTATGAAGAAACTTGAAGCCGAGTCTAAAGACAGAGATACAAACTCATTATTAATCTCAGTTGCTGGAAAGAATTCTAAGACTGAACAAATTAATTTGTTCGATACTCCAGAACAAGACAAGATTAGAGACATAATTAAAGATATAGATGTAAACAACATAACTCCTGTACAAGCTCTCACAATCTTACAAGATTTAAAGAGAGAAGTTGAGGATAAATAAAGGATAGAAGATGGGAAGAATTAACCAATTAAAACCTGAAGTTTTTAATATGATAGCAGCTGGAGAGGTTGTAGAAAGACCTGCTTCCGTTGTTAAAGAACTAGTTGAGAACTCCATAGATGCTGGTGCAAGCAGTATTGAGATCAGTATTGTAGATGGCGGAATTAAAAAGATTATCGTATCAGATGATGGTGCTGGTATTTTGCCAGAGGATATGCGTCTTGCATTCCTTCCACATGCAACTAGTAAAATCAAAGATTTTAATGATATAGACGTTTTATCAACTTTAGGTTTCAGAGGTGAAGCTCTTGCATCCATTGCATCCGTATCTGAGGTTAAATTAACAACAACTCCAAAAGGTGGAGAATGTGCAACTATTTCTTTAAAAGGTGGAGAGATAGTCTCTGAAGGATTTGCATCTCGTTCACAAGGAACAACAATTGAAGTTGAAAATCTTTTCTTTAATACTCCAGCAAGATTAAAGTTCTTAAAAAAGTCTTCATCTGAAGCTAATTTGGTTGTAGATACAGTTAGAAAATTAATGCTAGCTAATCCAGAAATTGCTATTAAATTAAATGTAGATGGAAAGATGATTTTTGAGCAACAAAGTGGAACATTAGAAGATTCCATATACTCTGTATATGATAGTAAGACAATGCAAGGATTATTGCCAGTTGCAGAGGAGTTTAACGGAATTAGAATAGATGGATTTATTTCAAAAATTGAATTCACAAAATCTAATAGAACATACCAAACAATTATTATTAATGGAAGATGTGTAGAAAGCCAAGTTGTACAAACTGCAGTTGAACAAGGATATTCTGGATTCCTAATGAAGAGATGTTATCCAGTTTATGTTTTAAACATAATTATGCCTTTTGACCAACTAGATGTTAATGTACATCCAAGAAAAGCAGAGGTGAGATTTTCTAACCAACAAGCCGTATTTAGTGCAGTTTATCATACAATTAATAGCAATATTTCAAAATATGCACATGATATAGTTGTAAACTTTGCAAATTCTAGACAAGGAATCCTAGAACAAGAAGAATATCGCAAGAAAATCGAAGGTCCCAAACCAGAACAAACCAAGTTTGACACATCGAATTTATATAAGGCTCCAATTAGACAAAAACCAGATTATTTGCCAAATTTAGCCAAGTTACAAAACCCAGAAAACGATCTAAATTCACTTG
Source organism: uncultured Clostridia bacterium (assembly GCA_947165815.1). Classification (GTDB taxonomy): domain Bacteria; phylum Bacillota; class Clostridia; order Christensenellales; family CAG-917; genus RGIG8124. Next base: position 24,108 of record CAMVBZ010000003.1, on the reverse strand, counting down.
ATTCAACACTTGAAAAATCTGATTATAACTTTTCGCAAAATCCTACACAAATTGGAACACCAGAGTATTCTAAATCTGAGTATTCTATTTCTAATGATTCTTTAGAATCAACTCCAATTTTTGATGGCGAAATTATTGGACAATTATTTGACACTTATATTCTTGTTGAACAAGGCGAAATGGCATATTTAATTGATCAACATGCTGCACATGAAAGAATTCTTTATGAAAAAATTAAAAAGAATCTTGACAATATGGAATCTCAACCTTTATTGGTACCATATACGCTTTATTTAAGTGGAACAGAGAGTGATTACTTTATTCAAATCATTCCAAAACTTAATTCTATGGGTTTTGATGTTATAAAAGAGGGTGAAACAAAATTTACATTCTATGCTGTTCCTGAGATTTTAGTTGGAATAGACATTAAGAAGTTTATGGGCAACTTATTTGAAGACATGATTTCAGATGAAGATCTAAATATGGAAGTTCTTGTTAAGGATAAGATTAGCCAACAAGCATGTAAAGCTGCAATAAAAGGTGGAAATGAGTTTAGCGGTGCACAATTAAAGCAAGTTGTACAAGCTCTTCTAGATGAACAAGGCAATTTACCAAGCAAATGTCCACATGGAAGACCAACTGTTGTAGCAATATCTAAAAAAGACATAGAAAAGCTATTTAAGAGAATCGTATGAAGATAAAAGTTGCAAAAGAAAACCTAGAACCAATTTTCGTTGCTGGACCTACTGCATCTGGCAAGTCTGATTTTGCTTATTTTTTGGCAGATACCTTCGAAAGTCAGGTTATTTCATGTGATTCTATGCAAATTTATCAAGGTTTAGATGTTGGAACTGCAAAAGATTCTAAAGAAGTTTTAGAAAAATACAATGTAAAAATGGTAGATATAGTTCCACTAGATTATGACTTTTCTGTTGCAGAATATGCAGAAAGAGCCAAAAAAGAAATAGAAAATGCCATTAATAATGGCAAATTACCAATAATTGTTGGTGGAACTGGACTTTATTTCGAATCATTATTATATCCAATGAGTTTTGGAGAAGCTCCAAAAGACGCAAATGTACGTGCTAAATACGAGCAAGAGCTAAAAGAGAAAGGAAATGAGTATTTGTATAACAAACTCCTTGAAATGGATCCTGAAGCCTCTACAGTTATTCATATGGCAGATAATAAAAGAATTGTCCGTGCACTTGAAATAATGGAACTCACAAACAAGAAATGGAGCGAAGTTAAAGACAATAAGCCTCAAATTAATCCAATTATGGTTGCTTTTAATACAGATAGAGCCAAATTATATGAAAGAATTAACGAAAGAGTAGACAAAATGATGTCTCTTGGACTTTTAGCTGAGGTTCAAAAGGTAAATAATTTCACATATAATTCCATGAAAGCAATCGGATATCGTGAATTCGTAGACTATAACGGAGACAATTTAGAGCAAATCGTAGATAAAATTAAGCAAGATACAAGAAATTATGCTAAACGCCAACTAACCTGGTTTAGAAAATATCCTTTCGTACATTGGGTTGAAATTGGAAATTATGATGATGCTCTTTCATATATAAAAACAAGACTCAAAACAACCGAACAATTCTAAAAAATAAAGAATTTTAAAATACTTTAATGGAGAAAACAAAGAAAAATGGCCGAAATTACTGCAAAAATGATAATTAAAGAAAGTGAGCAAGAATTAACAAATCAGTTTGAAAGAATTGACGAAATAGCGCTTTTTAACCAAGAAAAGGTCTTAAATGCATTCAAAAACAACAAAATCCAAGCTAGACACTTCAATGGATCTACTGGTTATGGATATGGAGATGATGCTAGAGACACGCTTGGAAAAGTATTTGCAGACATATTTAAGGCCGAATCTGCATTAGTTTCTCCTTTAATTTCATCTGGAACACACGCATTATCATTAATGTTATTTGCTGTTTGCAAGGCTGGAGACAAGATTTTATCTGTAACTGGAGAGCCTTATGACACATTAATGGACGTAATTCAAGGCGAAAATTGTGGTTCTTTAAAAGATTATGGTGTTTCTTTTGAAGCAATTGACTTAGATATTGACGAAAACGGAGATCCACATTTTAGATATGATGAAATTAAGAAAAAAATCGAAAAAGAGAATATTACAGCAATTTTCATGCAAAGAAGTCGTGGATATTGTTGGAAACAACCATTAACAATATCAAATATCAAAGATATTTGTGATTATGTAAAAAGCCTAAAAAAAGACATAATTATCATTGTTGATAACTGTTATGGTGAGTTTGTTAATGAAAAAGAACCAATTGAAGTCGGTGCAACGCTTTGTGCTGGATCTTTAATCAAAAATCCTGGTGGTGGCATAGCTCCAACTGGTGGTTATGTTGTAGGAAGAGCCGATTTAGTCGAAAGAGCTGCTCAAAGATTGACTTGTCCAGGTGTTGGAAGCGAAATTGGATCTTATATTTCGACATATTTGCCATTTTATCAAGGATTATTCCTAGCTCCGATTACAGTAAAAAACGCCTTAAAAGGCTCGCTTTTGTTCGCAAGAGCTTATTCTAAGCTAGGACTTGAGACTTTACCAAAGCAAGGATACGAGCCAAATGATATCGTGACAAGCATAAAATTCAATAATAAGGATAAATTAATCGCATTTTGTCGCAGTATCCAAGAAATTTCGCCAATTGACAGCAATGTAACGCTAGAACCTTGGGATATGCCTGGATATCAAGATCAAGTTATTATGGCAGCTGGAACATTTATCGGAGGCGCATCCATAGAATTAAGTGCAGATTCGCCAATTCGTGAACCATTTATCGCATATGTTCAAGGCGGATTAACGTATGAACATGTTAAATTGGCTGTCGAATACAGTTTGAATAAGATTTTAAAATAATCGTTTTGACGGATAAATTATCAAAGAAAAAACAAATAATCCGAATAAACGGTCAGAAAAAACGAAATTTCGAAAAAATCAATAAATCCACTAGAAAAGCGAAAATATTTTTATTTCATTTCGCAAAAGAAGTATTTTGCGAATAGTTCTAAATGTGTATTTGAATACATTTCCCTATCATTTTTTATTAAAATTTTTCTCTAGGAATTATAAAGAATTGAAAATCCTCTTCATTTCAAATGAGTCTTCTGCTTGAGTTCCTGCAGATTCAGACAAAATATAAGGCTCAAGTTTATACTCTTTTAATGCAACAGCCAATGGTTCGAATTCTGGACCATATTCTGTATCTTCAAATGTTAAGTGTTTAATCTCACCTTTTGCACCGTATTGTATTTTGGAAAAATGTACGTGCATATTTTTGACTTTTTCGTATCCTAGTTGGTCTAGCATTGGATCTAAAACTATTCTCTTATAGTCGTCAGTTGTCTTTAAAGCACCTTGTAACAATGCATTTACATGACCAAAATCTACGCATGGGATGATATTTTTATGTATTTTACATAAATCTATAACTTCTTGTACTGTTCCTATTTGTCCTTGTTTCCCCATTGTTTCTGGGCAAATGTACATATCATCATATCCTTCTTCTATTAATCTGTAGATTGCTTTCTCAACTCCCTCTTTAACTTTGTTAAAAGCTACATCTCTAGATTGTTTCATTTGTGCTCCGGAATGGAAAACTACTCTGTTTCCACCAAAACATCTTTCAATTTTGCAGGAACTAGATAAATATTTATATGAATTTTCTATTTTTTCAACTTCAAGTGCTGAAAAGTTAATAAAGTATGGTGCGTGAGCTGTAATTTCAATATTATATTGTTTTGCTACGTTTCCAAGCTTTGTAGCCGTTTCAGAAGTGACTAAAACTCCTCTCCCGAATGAATACTCGAATATGTCTAAATTACGCTTAGAAAGCCACTCAGGCATTTCTAGTGTGCTTTTGTATCCTTCATTAAAAAACGACTCTGAATTTCCAGATGGACCAAACTTTATCATGTTCACCTCTTATAAATTGAAATAAGTTATAGCTTCTTGTCTATCTTTTTCTATTTGTTTTTGGAGATCTGGGACATTTTTGAACTTAATTATGTTCCTTATCTTCTTATAGAAGATTAATTTAATGTCTTTTCCGTATAAATCTCCACTAAAATTCAATAAATTTGTTTCAATTGTGTAATTATTGTTTCCAAATGTTGGTTTCTTTCCAACATTGGTTATGGAATAATATCTGTTTTTATTTATAATTACAGATGTTAGATATACACCTTCACTTAATTTGAGTCTATCTTCTTCAAATGGAATATTTGCTGTTGGGAATCCTAAGAATCTTCCTCTTCCTTCGTCATGGTCTACTTTTCCAACTATAAAATAGTTCTCTGTTAATAAATTATTAACAAGTTCCATTTCTCCCTTTTTAATGAAGGTTTTGATTTTTGTAGATGCAACTTTACTTCCGTTCTTTGTTACAAATGGCATAACTTTAAATGAAATATGCTTTTCTTGTAGAACTTTTTTTATTTCATCTACTCCAAACTCTGCATTTCTTCCACATCTATAGTCTTTTCCAACAATAATTGTCTTAATATTAAAGGTTCTTGCAAGTCTGTCTAAGAAAATATTCCCTGGAAGTGATGCAAATAATGGATCCATAGTTGCAACTATCATATTGTCCATACCATAGTTTTGAGCAGCCTCAATTCTCTCTTTGATTGTGTATATTTGTCTTTCTTTTGTTCCAAATGTGATGTTTATATCATTATCAAAAGTTAAAATAGCACTCTCATAGCCTTTTTCCTTGGCTATTAATTTTGCTTCATCTAATAAAGATTTGTGCCCAATGTGAAGACAATCGAAGAATCCTAGTGCTAGGACTATTGGCTTATCATATTTAGTTTCAAATTTAAGAACATTCATCTTACTCGTTCCTTTAATACTAATTTTCCATCTTCACTCTTATATCCTAAAGATATAAGGTATCCTTGATAACGAACCAAAAACAATCCATCTGGTAAGTTGTCACACTTTTCTGGTATTCCATTTAAGCAATGAGTTGCAATATTTTCTGGCAATTCAACTTCTGGAATATCAAATCTTTTCATTGCATCATCAACACTTATTACATATTTTTCAGGCTCAGCATTGAGTTCATCAAAAGTTACAGTTTCGCTTATATCAAACTCTCCAACCTTTGTTCTCTTAAGATTAGACATATATCCAACCGTGCCTAGTGCCTTTGCGAAATCTCTTGCAAGTGAACGAATATATGTTCCTCCTGCACACTTGATTTCAAATGAATATGTGTTTTCGTTTATTTGTTCAAGTAGTTTTATATATTCTATATAAACTTTTCTACTTGGTATTTCTGGTGTTTGGCCGTGTCTAACTAATTTATAAGCTTTTACACCATTTATATTTATTGCAGAAAGTCCTGGTGGTACTTGGTCTATTTCACCTTCAAACTGAGGAATAGTATTTAATATTTCTTCCTTAGTAGGAATCTTTCCACCTCTTTCTATAATTTCACCTTCTGTATCTAACGTTTCAGTTGTTTCACCAAAGGTGAATGCTGCAATATATATTTTAGTTTTTGCTCCAAGTATTTGGAATAATCTTGCTGCTTTGCCTATGGCAATTAGCAATACTCCATCTACATTTGGATCTAGGGTTCCTACATGACCAACTTTGATATTCTTGTTTCCAGTATATCTTTTATAGATGCCTCTAACCTTTACAACGGCATTATTTGAGGTCATCCCTTTTGGCTTATATACATTTACGAACCCGTTTAATTCCATTACATATAATCTCTTGTTGCTTTTAGAAGTCTATCTACTACATCTTCATAGTATCCAGAGATTCTGCATCCAGATGCTCCTCTATGTCCACCACCACCGAATACGGCAGCAATGCCAGAGCAATCTATGTCTTCTACTGCTCTAAAGCTAATCTTCCAAGAAAGATTGCCCATTTCGCAAATAGAGATAGCAACCTTAACTCCTCTTATGTTTCTAACTTCAGAAATGATACCTTCTGTGTTATTTGTATTGGTTCCTGTTGCTTCAAAATCTTCATTTCTAAATGTAATAATTCCAATGGTGTTGTCGTCATAGAATTTGATTTTACTTAGAATTCTTTGCTTGAGATTAAATACCTTCAAGCTTATGCTTGAGAATGCACTATATATAATCTGTTGTGGGTTAATCTTGAATTTTCTTAATTCTTGGATTATTGCTAGAGTTTGGTTTGTTGTATTAGAGAATTGAAAACATCCTGTATCTGTTACAATAGCTGTGAATAACATAGCAGCGATATCGTCATCCATTCCTTTAAGATAATGAATAAATCTATAAATGATTTCTCCACATGCTGCTGAATGAGAATCTATATATGCTATATCTGCAAACTTTCCACGAGAAATATGGTGGTCTATCATAATTTGTTTTTTTGCAGCCATATATGGAGAGATTCCCATACCAATTCTATCCAATGCAGCAATATCTACAGAAATAGCCAAATCTGCTTTATCTGTATGTTCACTTGTTTTTTTGATGTATTCTTTGAATGGAAGATAACCAAATTTTTCTGGAAGCTCGTCATCGCAGTAGACAAAAGCAGTTTTTCCCATCTTATTTAGTTGTCTACAAAGAGCAAGTCCACTTCCAATACAGTCTCCATCTGGATTAATGTGGATAAAAACAGAAATCTTTTGAGCTTTTTCTATCTCTTTTTTAATGATATAGAACTTCTCTTTTTCATAATTTTCTGCTGTTTTGAAAATATTCTTCTTTGTTTCCATTATTTATCCTCATCCTCTTGTGGCGCAGGAGGAATAACCAAAGTTTTCAAAATTTCATCAATTTTGGATCCTTCTTCCTCAACTGTATCTAATACAAAATGTAACTCTGGGATATTTCTCATCTTTACTCTGCCTTTAAGTTCGTTACGAATGAACAATGCTGAACGGACTACGGTATCATAGGATTCCTTTTGTTGTTCTTTGTTATTGTCCTTTGTATAAACGCTAACGTAAACCTTGGCAAACTTTAAATCTGGAGTGGTCTTAACTTTGGTAACTGTAATGATTGCAGTACCAATTCTAGGATCTTTAATATCTTCTGATATTATTATAGAGATTTGTCTTTGTAATTCAGAATTAATTCTATCTACTTTAACATTCATATTAGTCTCTTACTTCCTCTTCTGTGTATGACTCAATAATATCTCCAACTTCTATGTCTTGGAAGTTTAATAATTGGATACCACAGTCCCAACCTTCCTTGATTTCCTTAACATCATCTTTGTTGTGCTTTAAGGATGCAACCTTTGTATGAACGATAGTTTCATTATTTCTAATGACTCTAGCTCTGCTTCCTCTAGCAATGAGACCATTAATAACGTGTGAACCAGCAATATTACCTGCACCAGTAATCTTGAAGATTTGTCTAACTTCAGCTTGTCCGTTAACAATTTCTTTAAACTTAGGAGCAAGCATACCCTTAACTGCGAGTTCGATATCATTAATTGCATCATAGATAACATCATATCTCTTAATTTCTGCACCAATTTTTGCTGCATTATTAATTTGAGCATCTGTAATGTTAAGATTGAATCCAATAATAATAGCCTTTGCTGTAATAGCGAGGTTGATATCATTATCTGTAATAGCACCAACTGCTTTGTGGATAATTTCAACTTTAACTTCATCGTTTCCAAGAGTTTGTAATGATGAACAAACTGCTTCTACAGAACCTTGTACGTCTGCCTTAACAATAAGTTTCAAGCTCTTTAACTCACCTGCTTTAATCTTTGCGAATACGTCTGCAAGAGATGTTGCGCCAGAAGATTCTGCTTGTTTATTAAGTTTATTTCTTCTTTCTTCGATAAGTTCTTTAGCAAATCTTTCGTTTTCAACAACGATAATTGGATCACCAGCTGCTGGAACTTCCATAAATCCTGCAACGGATACTGGAATACTTGGTCCTGCACTCTTAACAGCCTTGTTCTTATCGTCTGTCATGGATCTAATTTTACCATAAACTGTACCTGCTACTACGTAGTCTCCAACTTTTAGAGTACCTTTTTGTACTAAGATAGTTGCGATAGGACCTTTACCTTTATCCAATCTGGATTCAATAACTGTACCAGTTGCACGTCTATCTGGGTTAGCTTCGAGGTTCATATCATCTGCAACAAGTGTAATTGTTTCAAGTAATTCATCTATACCTAAACCAGTCTTTGCAGAAACTCTTACAACTGGAACTTGGCCGCCCCATTCTGCTGGTTGTACATCATTTGCAGAAAGTTGTTGTAATACTCTATCTGGATTTGCACCTGGTCTATCCATCTTATTAAGAGCAACGATCATTCTTACGCCTGCGTTCTTTGCATGGTTAATAGATTCTATTGTTTGAGGCATTATACCGTCATCTGCAGCAACTACAAGAATTGCTATATCTGTTACTTGGCTACCTCTTGCTCTCATAGCTGTGAAAGCTTCGTGTCCTGGTGTATCGATAAATGTTACGATGTTGTCATCTACTTTAACTGTATAAGCACCAATTGCTTGTGTAATACCACCTGCTTCCTTGCTAGCAACATTAGCTTTTCTAATGTAGTCTAATAATGAAGTCTTACCATGGTCTACGTGTCCCATAACGGTAATGATTGGTGGTCTTGGTTGAAGCTTGTCTAATTCTTCGATATCATCGTTTTCTTGTTGTGATGAAAGAATAGATTCAGTTGTGATTTCTGGTTTATATTCAATATTAATATTGAATTCTGTTGCGATAAGTTGTGCAGTTTCGATATCGATATTGTCATTAATTGTCTTCATCATACCAAGCATGAATAACTTCTTAATGATTTCAGCTGCAGCGATACCTGTCTTGGAACTTAATGTCTTAATTGGGACGATTTCAGTAGTAATAACGCAGCTTTGAGGAGTATTGTCTGCCTTTTTCTCTACTGATTCGGATTGGTGTTTAACCTTTCTTTGTTTTACATATCCGTTTTCATCCTCATCATCATAGTCATAGTTTCCACGGTGTTTTGTATCTACAACGTAACCTTTTCTAAGTTTTTCCTTTTCATTCTTAATGGTTTTTTCTTCACCACTAAATTTGTTCTTCTTTCCTTTCTTATTATCTTCGATCTTTGGAGGATAATTTACAGGAACTGTTGAACCTTGGCCTGGTTTTTGAGTTGGTCTAGTCTTATTACCATCTTGAGGTGCTGGTTTAGGACCACGTTTACCATCATTTGGTCCAAATGTTCTAGTGATGGTCTTATTCTCAGTTTTTGTTGTCTTTTCTTGCTTTTCTTGTTTTTGAGCAATAAAGATTCTCTTTTCTGTACCATCTGCCATACGAACTGTAGCGATATTTCCATTAACAGAAATGATTTCGTATTCTTGTTTTGCTGGACCTTTTTGTTGTTGGTTTTCGTTTCCTTTCTTAGAAGTGTCTTTATTTTTCTCTTCAGTTTGAGGTTTTTCTTCTTTAGTTGCTTCTTCTACTTTTTCCTCTTCCTTCTTTTCTTCAGCCTTAGGTTCTTCTTGGACTGGTTCTTCAACTTTTGGTTGTTCTTCTTGAACTGGTTCTTCAACCTTCGGTTGATCTTCAACTACTTCTTCTTTTTCTTCTGCTTTTGGCTCTTCTTCAACTTTAGTTTCTTCTTGAGCCTTTTTAGCAGCTTCCTCTTCAGCAAGTTTTTCTTCTTCGGCTTTCTTTCTTTCGGCTTCTTCTTGTTCTTTAGCCATAGCTTCTGCTACTGCTCTTTGAAGTTCCTCTTTTTCCTTTAATTCGGCCAATTTATCATTATGCTTACCGATGATAGTTGTAAGTTTAGTTTTAGCTTCAGCAATTTTTTCTTTTATTTTTTCCAATTTTTCAATTGAATTTTTAATTTCTTCAATTATGTTGTTATTGTTTTCAGCCATTTAATTCTCCTATTAATTATCTAAGCTTTCCTTAATTCCATTTGCTAGATTCATATCTAAAATTGCTATTGAATGAACATTATCTCTATTTGTTAATGATGATAATTCATCCATAATTATTACTTCGTTTGTTCTTGCGAATCTTTTTACTCTTTCTATGTATTTCTCTGATGAAGAAGAGTCTATTATTACTAATGCTTGTTTAGTTAAGGACTTTATTTGATCTTCACCAAAAACAATATTTCTTGATTTTATGGCAAAACCTATTAATGTTGTAATCTTTTGTCTATTCATTTTCTATTAATGTTATGACTTTGTCATAAATATCCATATTGTTTACTGTTTTAAGAGATTTATTAATAATGTTCTTCTTTTTTGCAATCTTGATACAATTTGCATCTTTGCAAATATATACACCTCTACCTTGAATATTTGAATTTACATCTATTACAACTTCACCATCTATTGCAACAAGACGTATTAATTCAGATTTATCTTTGTGGCATCTACATGCACAACATTGTCTAGTAAAGGCTTTGTTTCTCATTAATTAATAATTATTCTCCCTTAGATTCGTCTGCATTGTTTTCAAGAGTTGATGAATATGGTTTAACATCAATCTTATATCCTGTTAATTTTGCAGCGAGTCTAGCGTTTTGACCATTTCTACCAATAGCAAGAGAAAGTTTTTCATCTGCTACGATAACTTTTGCTGTCTTTTCATCTTGATCTACAGAAACAACTAATGGTTGTGCTGGAGATAATGCTCTGAAGATGAATTCATTTGGATCATCTGTATATTCGATGATATCAACTTTTTCGCCACCGATATCTGATACGATTTCATTAATACGAACACCCTTTGGTCCGATACATGCTGAAACTGCATCAATATTAGGATCTTCTGAGTAAACAGCAATCTTTGTTCTTCCGCCACCTTCACGAACTATGTTGTGAATCTTAACAAGTCCTACTCTAATTTCAGGAATGTCGTTCATCATTAATGCTCTAACATAGCCGGCTGCTGATCTAGAAACGATGATTTGTGCACCAGAGTTCTTACCTGTAGCTTCTTTTATATTCTTAATATAAACTTTGAGAACATCACCAACGTTATATCTTTCGTTCTTGATTTGGTCTGCTGGTAATAAAACACCTTCAAGTTGTTGTTCTGGGAAGTCTACATAAACTACTGGACCTTCTTTTCTTCTGATAACAGAGTTCATGATTGTTCCTTTCTTTGTGCTCATTTCATTTAAGATATAGTTTGTTCTTGTTTCTTGGATCTTAGAACGAATGAGTTGGATTGCAACTGCAGATGCACTTCTTGAGAATTTCTCTGGGTGAATTTCTTGAAGTAATACATCACCAACATTGTAAACCTTTGGTGGGTTTAATTTTGCACCATATTCATTTGCTTCATCTAAGCAAATTTGTTTTTCTTCATCTTCGATGTTTTCAACTACATCACGATATGAATAAACGGATAATGTTTGTTTTTCCTCATTCATAACGATAGCGATACGTAAGGATTCACCATTGTCCTTCTTGTATGCTGCTTGGAAGCTTGATGCAAGGATTTCTTTTAACTTTTCTTGATCGATTTTATATTCGGTCTCGATTTCTTTTGCTGCTTGGAATAATGCTTGAACGTCAAGCACTGCTTCTTTCTTTTCTTCTACTTTCTTTTTTCTTGCCATTGTTTTCCTCCTCTAAAACTCAATGTACGGAAATACTTTATTTATTTTTGTTTTATTTATTTTTGTTTCTTTTTTATCTTTTCCACATAAAATTGTTACATCTTCATCTGTATATGCAGCCAATTCTCCGTGTGTTTTTGCTTTTTTACCATTGTTGTCATAAGTTATTTCAATGACTTCACCAAGATTTCTTCTATAATCATCTTCATCTTCTATTTCTCTATCTAAACCTGGAGACGAGATATTGAGTTGGTATTCACTTGGAAAATCACTCTCATATAAATCTAATTCATCTGATATTGCTTGGTGTACAACTTCTAAATCATCTATTTGAATTCCACCTTTCTTCCAAACATAGACTGTTAAAGAGCATTTCTTGTATTCTTTGAAATATTTTATTTCAACTACTTCATAACCGTTGGTTTGTGCTATTCTGCAAATAACCTCATTAACGGCCACTCTTACATCTTCTCTTATTGGAAATTGTGCGTTGTATGTTTCTTTCATTTTTTATACGTTCCTTTACATAATAAGAGTGAGTCGTTTCCGGCTCACTCAAGAATAACATATTCATGATGTGTGTATTTTAATGTTTATTTTATAAATAAGCAACTAAAATTATATAATATTTAATAATTATTTTCTTTTATCCATCTCTACAGCAAGGATTTTTAAGAGTTCAGCAGTAGCTAAAACATCTGATAAAGCTCTATGTGCATCCTTATGTGAAATACCATAATCTGCAGAAATATCTGTAAGCTTATAAACTTTTCTATTTGGAAGAAGTTCTTTTGCTTTAATTAGTGTATCTATTGTTTCGTTGTTGAACTTGTATTTATATTGTTTTGCCATTCTTTCTATGAATAGATAATCAAAACCTGCAATATTATGACCTACTAAAACATTGTCTCCACAGAACAATAAGAAGTCTGGCAATATCTTTGATATTGGTTGGCAGTATTGAACCATTTCATTTGTTATATGAGTTAGCTCTTCTACCTCACGTGGAATTCTCTTTGTTGGTCTTACAAGTGTTTGGAATGTTTCTGTAATTTGTCCATTTATCATCTTGCAAGCAGCTATTTCAATTATATCATCACTTGCTGGATCTATACCTGTTGTTTCAAGGTCAAATACTACGTATGTTTTATCCTTGAGCAAAGTTGGGATATCCATACTTTGTGGTTCTAGTAAAGTTGTAGCAACTGAGAATGGACCATCTTCATATGGTTCTGGAGATACGCAAGAATATTCTAAAGGTAAATCTTTGAATGTTTTGAATTTAATTGAGGAATAATCTATAGTGCATCTTGCAACTGCATCTACTGAAACAGTTATCTTATCTGCGTTCTTCCAATCTGCTTGAGTCTTTCCCTTAACAATAACTTCATCCCCATCTTTAATTAGTGTAAAACATACAACATCTTTTTCTTCTGGGAATGCTACACAATTGATTCTCCCTGTGGTATCTGAGATGTTAAATGATATGAGTTTTTTCATCTCCGGACCTGATTTGGGGTCGTTAGAATCATACTTTTTGTTCTTATACTCTTTAATATAGAACTCAGAAACTTTTCCACAAACACAACAGTTTTGACCTGCATCTTTAAGGTTTGCTATGTATGATGGCATCTCTGAAATAGTCTTTACTCCTCTTCTTCCATATACCATAGAAAGACCAGAAATCTTGATTAATCCAATATCATCTGTGGTTTGAATAAGTCTTGGTGTATATTCAGACACTTGCATATCTTTCTTCTCTGTTAAAATGATTTCTATTTCTTGGTTGAAATTCATATTTAAGAAATCTTTAAATGGTTCCAAGAATTGATTATTGCTAAGCATGAGATAAATTGGAGTATCAAAAATAAACTCTATTTTAATTGTCTCATCATCTACATCAATTTTAAGGTTATCTTCTGTAATACTATTAAGTAAGAATGCATTTCTTGAATTTAAAAATTCAAGCACTTTGTTTTTTACTACCATTTCATCTGCAAAAGTTCTAATAAATGAAACTTTAGTATCTACACCATTGAACATCTTTGCAACTACAGCTTCAACTTTTTGTTTTTGATCTTCTGTGAATAGTTTTAACTCGTATGCTGAAATGATGAATTTAACTTCTAGTGTTGAAGTATTACTGTTTTGATCAAACTTATAATCTGCTGAATGAAGTTTCAACATTGGGAATTGACCATCAGTAAGTCTTTCAAATTCTTCTACAAATTTAATTGCCATTATTTATCCTCTAGGTATTTATGAACGTATGCCATAAACTCCTCTACCATATTTTCATTACTAATTCTGGCTACTTGTTTGCCTTTAACAAATATTATAGACTCTTTTTCTCCACCAGCGATACCCAAATCTGCATCTTTTCCTTCATCTATCCCATTTAACGGACATCCCATCACTGCAATCTTGACATCTTTGTCTATTTTCATCAATTCTTTCTCTATTTTTTCAGATAAAAGCTGTACATTTATCTTTGTTCTAGCACAAGTTGGGCATGAAACTAACCCAGGAACATCCTTTTTAAGTCCTAGACTCTTTAAAATGGTCTTGGCTGCATTTATTTCTTCAACTGGAGAACTAGACAAAGAAACACGTATTGTGTCTCCTATGCCTTCTTCAAGGAGTTTAGCGATGGCTATTGTAGACTTAACAAGACCTTCTCTTAATGGTCCAGATTCAGTTAGGCCAATATGCATTGGATAATCTGTCAATTTTGCTATTTTTTCATTACACTCAATTGTTGTTTCTATGCTAGATGATTTGAGACCTAAAACGATATCATGAAAACCAAGGTTTTCAAAGACTTTCAAACAGTCTAATGTAGAGTTAACAATTTTATCTACTTCGTTAAGGTTTTCATAAGCTTTATTTATAGATCCAGAATTAACGCCAATCCTTATACAAGCATGATTATTTTTAAGTTCTGCAACGAGTTTTTCTATGTTTGCAAAGTTAGGCATATTACCTGGATTCATTCTTATCTTTTTAGCACCAAGTTCTAGTACTTTATATGCAAGGTCATAAGAATAATGAATATCTGCAATTAATGGTATATATGTGTTCTTTTGTAATATCTCAAAAGTTTTTAAGCTATTTTCATCTGGAACGGAAACTCTTATTAAATCACAATGTACATTTTCAAGTTCCTTAATTTGATTTAAGCAACCTTCCACATCCGTGTTTTGTACTTTTAACATAGATTGAATTGATATAGGATAATTTGAACCTATACCAATATTCCCAATCTTAAAATTACGTGTAATTCTTCTTTCCATATTAACCTCTATCCTGTTACCAGATGGAATATATCAAAGAAAATTGCTAGAGCAAACAGTACAACAATACCAACTGTGTGTATAATTGCTTCTATTTTCCTTGGAACTGGTTTTCTAAATATCCACTCTATTGTTGTAAATACCATTCTAGATCCATCTAATGCTGGGATTGGTAATAAATTAAATACTGCTAAATTTGCAGAAATAATTGAGATTATATAAAGCAAGTAACTGAAACCACCAAGTTGTGTTCCTTCTGCCATAATCTTAATTGTTGTAATTGTACCGCCAACTGCTCCTGCACCAAGTTTTCCTGTAATTAATGCGCCAAGAGTTGCTAAAATCTTGAATACTACAAAGAATGAGAATCCGAATGCTCTTCCAAGTGCTTTTCCAAAATTCAATTTTTGGGCCACTATTGTTCTTGTTATACCAAATCCATAAGAATAGAAACCGGTAGTGCTTACTTTCCCAGTATCTGCCTTTATCTTAGTTACATATGCAGCCACACTATTCTGACCTTCCATACATACAACTAAATGTTGGTTCTCATCTGAGATATGAGCAGATAATTCACCATAGGTGAACTGGTCTGTTTCTGCTAGAACATTATCATCTAATTGGATAACAGTTGCATCATCTGCAAATGGTTTGTAATAACCCTTACTTGCTGTAAATGTTACATCCTTTCCATTTCTTAATACTTTAAACTTTCCTGTTTCTCCAACTTTCTTAAATGCGTTGTCTATATCGTCTTGAAGAAGGATATTAACTTGTTTGTTGTTTATCCTTAAAATAACGTCTCCATCTTGGAAAACAGCTGGAGCACCTTCTAAGTCATGTGCATTAGATACTTGTGGAAGGAATTGTCCATATGTTGCAAAGTAGATTGCAATTACAATAATGGCGAATAAAAAGTTAAATCCTGCACCTGCAAATTGAACAATTAATCTCTTCCAAGGTGCTTGCTCATTAAATCCAACCTTTTTTGGATTATTCATTTGGTCTACTTCACTATATAGTGAAAAGTTTTCTGTTTCGACCTTTTTATCTTCATCTTCTTCATCTTCACCATGGAATGCACAATATCCACCAAGTGGTATGCATCTTATAGCAAAGAGTTCACCATTTTTCTTGTTTCTCTTTTTGAATATTGCTGGTCCGAAACCAATACTAAATTCATCTATATTAAACTTAAAAAGCTTACCTGCTAGATAATGTCCACTTTCATGAACTACTATCATAAGCATCAATGCTAAAAGTGCAATGATTATATAACCAATGTATGAGAAAACATCTTTAGCAGTTACAGAAAGTAAACTTAGCATTTTATACTCCTAATGAATATGTAAACTTTCTTGCCTCACCATCTAAAGCAAGAATGTCATCGAATGAAATCTTTTGGATATTTTCAAACTTATATAGAACTTTTTCTAGGTTGTTTGGAATATCTGTGAACTTAATCTTTCCTTTTAGGAGAGAATCTACTATTATTTCGTCTGCAGCTGATACAGCTATGGAAGCACCATCTCCCATAATTCCAGCTTTTCTACCTATTTCTAGACATGGGAATAATTCATAATTTGGTTCTGAGAAATTAAGTTGTCCAACCTTAATTAGATCTAAAGGTGCAATGACTTCTCCACCAACTTCTGGATAGAACAAAGCATTCTCTATTGCCATTCTCATATCTGGAACACCAAGTAAAGCCTTCATAGAGTTGTCATTGAATTCAACTAATGAATGAACAATACTTTCTTTATGTTGTACTACCTTCACTTTTCCAGCTGTTACTTGGAATAAGTGCATAGCCTCAATAATTTCTAATCCTTTATTAAATAATGTTGCACAATCTACCGTAATCTTTTTGCCCATCTTCCAAGTTGGATGAGAAAGTGCTTCTTCTGGAGTGATTTTTGCAAGTTTTGCTTTGTCATAATCTCTAAATGCTCCGCCAGAACATGTTAAAATAATGCTCTTAACATCTGCTATTTCATTGCCAATACAATTAAAGATTGCATTATGTTCAGAGTCTACTGGAATAATCTTTCCACCGTACTTAGCTTCGGCTGCTTTAAGATGTCTACCACCTGCAACAATTGCTTCTTTATTAGCTATAGCTAATGTAGCACCTCTTTTAAGAGTTGTCATTGCTGGCAAAAGTCCTGCAATACCACTTACACAAAGAAGAACGATATCACTATCTACAGATGCTAATTCTTCAAGCGATCCCATACTCTTTTTATCTTGTGGTTCTTCATCTATCATGAAGTCGAATATGGATCTTTGAACTTCAATAGTTCCTTCTTTGCAGAAATAATAGTCTGGTTTAAATTCCTCTATTTGCTCTCTTAACAAATCCGTATTGTTAAAAGCAGATAATCCAACAACTTTGAATCTATCTGGGAATTTTCTTATTACATCTAGGGCTTGTTTACCAACTGAACCAGTACTTCCTAGAATTGTTACGGTTTTTTTGCTTTTCATATTAACTTAAATAAACTATTGGAAGAACTACTGCCAATAATACTAAGGCAAACATAATACTATCTAATCTATCTATTACACCGCCATGTCCTGGGAAAATAGTTCCAAAGTCTTTAATTCCTATTGATCTCTTTATTCTAGATGCTGCCAAATCTCCTACTTCGGATAATGCTGCACCTATAATTCCCATTGCTGCATATACAAGTCCACTTCTCCATAAATCACTAATTTGTGTTGCTGGGAAGAATAATGTGTAGTTGCATCCTGCTACGACTTGAGACATATTTGCTGTGGAAGAAATACCACCAACTTCAAAGAATGCCCAAAATACCATTGCAGCGAAAATACTTCCTACTACACCACCAATTGCTCCAACAACTGTTTTCTTAGGAGAGATTGTAGGACACATCTTCTTTGGGAATTTGTTATGTAATGACTTTCCAAACCAGTATGCAAAAGTATCTCCAGCAACTGCAAGGAATGTTGCAAACATAATTACATAAATGCCACTAAATCTTGCACCTAATATTAATGCAAAGGATACTAGAAGTGTTGGGTAAATAATGATAGAAAACTCTGCAAACAAGTCTTTAGAGGAATATTTTTCTTTGTCTGCAAAGGTGAACAATATTAATTCTAATATTGCAGATGCTGCAAGTGCTAATAATATTCCATATATTCCGTGTCCTGTGAAGAATTCCATTACAAAGAAAACTGGATATATAGAAACTGCCAATAAGATTAATGGAGCCTTGAATAAGTTATATCCACTCTTTGAATAGCATGAGTACAATTCAAATATTGAAATTGCTAATAATAACCAAAGGAAAATCTCACTAAAAATTGGAATATGTGGTTGGTTTGCTGCATATATGGATAAAGAACCATATACGAAATAATAATCCATTATCATTATTCCAAATAGAACTGAAATTAATGCAATTGCTGTTAAAAATCTTTTCATACTATTTACCGTAGTTTCTCTGTCTAGATGAATATTCATCGAGCAAAGAATCTAAATCCTTATCATTAAAATCACACCAAAGCTTATCTACAAAGAACAATTCTGAATATGCCACTTGATAAAGCATGAAATTACTTAGTCTCTTATCTCCACCAGTTCTAACAACCATATCTATCTTAGGAAGATTGGAACTATATAGGTGTTTTTCAAAAGATTCTTTAGTAATCTCTCCTTCCTTTTGTGCTTTTTTTGCAGCATTTATAATTTCATCCTGAGAGCCATATCCTATTAAAATATTAACTATTATGCCCTTATTATCTTTGGTTTTATTTTCTATATTAGAAAATAGTTCTTGAAGTTTATTTGGCAACAACGTTTTATTTCCAGAAAAGATTATTTTCCAATTTGTTCCTTTATTTAGAAGATTTACAAAGTATTCTGAAACGACATTCATTACACTGTCTATATCTTCCTTGCTTCTTGAAAAGTTTTCTGTGCTAAATGTATAACAACTCACACATTCTACACCTTTCTTTTCTAGAGAAAAGATTAAGGATTCTAGGACATCTCTTCCTTTTTCATAGGACTGTAAATTGGAAAAGCCATTGAGTTTTCCCCAACGTCTGTTTCCGTCCATTATAAATGCTACGTGCTTTGGATAAGTCAATTTATACTTCCATTACTTCAGTAGACTTTGCTTTTTCAAGTTCATCTACTTTTTCCATCTTCTTATCTAAGACCTTATCTACATCTGCTAAGAAATCTTTGAGGTCATCTTCTGTGATTTCACTATCTTTTTCTAATGCCTTGAGGTCATCATTTGCAGATCTTCTTGCATTTCTTAAAACAACTCTTGTTTCTTCTGCAAGTTTCTTAATGTCTTTACAAAGATCTCTTCTTCTTTCCTCTGTTAATTGTGGGAAAACGAGTCTAATTAATGTGCCGTCATTATTTGGTGTAATACCAATATTTGCAGCAAGTATTGCTTTTTCAATGTCCTTTAAAGCATTTTTGTCGTATGGTTTGATAACCAATAATCTTGCTTCTGGGATTGTGATATTAGACATTTGGTTTAAAGGAGTTGCCATACCATAGTAGTTAACAAGAACTTTGTCTAAAATATGAGCATTTGCTCTTCCTGCTCTAATGGTCTTTAATTCTCCATCAAAATTGTTAATGGCTTTATCACACTTTTCTTCCATATCATCGAAGATTAAATCAACTGTATCGATTCCGTATGACATATAAAATTCCTCCGTTTTTGTTGTTATAAAGTTAACATATATTTTAGCAAAATATTATGTTATTTGCAATATCTCAATAATCTTAATTTGTTTGCAAATTAAATTTTGGATATACTCAATAGTTTTTGGATAAAGTCAAAATTTGTTACTTTTCGATATTCTAACTGAGTGAAAAATAAAAATAGGCTCATTTCTGAACCTATAATTATTTTGTGAATTTTAAGCTTTAATTTATTTCTTTTTGCTTAATTTTATGCACTCAATTATTAATGTGAATAAACCATAAACGATAAGTGCGATTCCTAAAATTAAACCTGCGTATCCAGCAAATTCATCAACTGTTAAGAGTAAGATACCGAATAAGAAGAAGATAACTCCTATTACTAATTCGATTACAAATGCAATAATGTTCTTCTCTTTTCTTACAAATTTCATTAAGAATGCATCAACGATTGCAATTGCTCCTAATGCGACAAGTAAGAATGGAATGCATGCAAGAAGGAATCCGGCTGCATTTAATACTATTGCTGCAATACCTAATCCAAGGAATATTGCTCCTAGTAAACCTGTTATAGATAACAGACTTTGTTTTGTTGCTGCTGTTGTAATTATTGCTCCTAAACCAATAACTATTAATATTGCACCGATGATATAGCTTAAGACTTCAATAGCCATTGCGAGAGAGCAACAGAATAAAACACCGATAATGATACAGATAACGGCTTTAATAATACCACCATATCCTTTTTCGGTCTTTGTTTGTGCTTTTTTCTCTGCCATTTTTATATCTCCTATTATTTTCCAATATAGGTTCCAATAGCTTCGCCATTTAATGCCTTAATAATACCGTCTTGTTCTGCTAATGAGAATGCTATGATTGGGATATTGTTTTCCATACACATTGTGATTGCTGTTGTATCCATAGCTTTTAATCCTTGGCTAATTACATCCATATATGATATTTTATCATATTTTTTAGCATTTGGATTTGTCTTTGGATCTGAATCATATACTCCATCTACATTCTTTGCGAGTAATAATGCATCTGCACAGATTTCACATGCTCTTAAAGATGCACCTGAGTCTGTTGAGAAATATGGATTACCTGTTCCACCTGCAAAGATAACTATTCTTCCTTTTTCAAGGTGTCTCAATGCTTTTCTAAGAATATATGGTTCTGCAACTTTTGTTACTGTTAATGCTGTTTGTACTCTAACTTCACTACCTTTTCTTTCAAGTTCGTCTTGAAGTGCTAAAGCGTTCATTATTGTAGCGAGCATTCCAATATGGTCTGCTGTTGCTCTTAACATTTCTGGGTTGGCTTGTCTTCCTCTCCAGAAGTTTCCACCACCAACTACGATACCAACTTCAGCTCCTAATTTAGAAGCAGCAATAATTTGGTCACAGACTTTAGATAATTTCTTTTCATCAATACCAAATCCAGTATCTTTTGCAAGTGCTTCACCAGAAATCTTAAGTATTACACGTTTGTATTTAAGGTTTCCCATTCTTTTTCTCCTTTTTATAAAAAAGGGAACGCTTAACAACGCTCCCTATTTGTTTTACTTTTGTGTCATCTTAGCAATTTCTTCTGCTAGATTATCTTGTCTCTTTTCAATTCCTTCGCCCATGTTGTAACGTGTGAAGCGGATAATCTTTGCTCCACCGTTTTGCTTGAGGTATGCACCGATGTTCATTGAAGGATCTTTAACGAATTCTTGGTCTACTAAGCATGTTTCTTTGTAGAACTTATTGATTCTTCCCATTAACATCTTTTCGATGATTGCTGCTGGTTTAGAGCTATCTTCGTTTTGTGCTTGAACTCTTAAGATTTCCATTTCTTTATCTACAACTTCTTGTGGAACTTGTGTTCTGTCTACATATTGTGCGTTCATTGCTGCGATTTGTAATGCTACATCGTGTGCAACTTGCTTTGGTGTTCCAGCAGACATTTCTACCATAACACCCATCTTTCCACCGAGGTGGATATATGTATCTATAACATCGTCACCCTCTGCTTCGAATAATGTATATCTTCTAATTGAAATCTTTTCTCCAACTTTAAGAACTACTTCTGCTTTAGCTTGTTCTTTAGCTGCGATTAAGTCTTCTACAGAGATTCCTGGGTTGTCTAATACGTAGTTTGCTACATCTTTTGTGAATGCTACGAATGCGTCTGATTTTGCAACGAAGTCTGTTTCGCAGTTTACTTCTACTAATACAGATTTATTTCCCTTTGTTGCATCTAATACGATACCTTCAGCTGCGATTCTGCTTTCTTTCTTTGCAGATGATGCTAAACCTTTTTCACGGAGATATTCTATAGCTTTGTCCATATCGCCATCTGTTGCTACTAATGCTTTTTTGCAATCCATCATTCCAACGCCTGTCTTTTGACGGAGATCCATTACATCTTTACTTGTGAATGCCATATTCCTATACTCCTTTAATTATTTATTGCTTTCTGCTTCTGCTAATGCCTTTGCGAGTGCATCAACTTTTTCTTCTTTCTTTTCTTCAACTGGAGCTGCTGTTTCTGCAACAACATCTTCCATCTTGATTTCTTCTGCTGGAGCTTCTACTGTAGCCTTTGATGCTGCTAAGCCAGCTTCGCCTTGACGTGCTTCGATAACTGCATCTGCAATAATTGATGCAAAGAGTTGTACAGCACGGATTGCGTCATCGTTTCCTGGGATAACATAATCTACTAAATCTGGATCACAGTTTGTATCTACAACTGCAACGATTGGTATATTAAGTTTATGTGCTTCTTTGATTGCGTTTTCTTCTCTCTTAAGGTCGATTACGAATAAGCATCCTGGTAAAGATGTCATGTTCTTAATTCCACCGAGGTTCTTTTCGAGAACTTCTCTTTCCTTTAATAAGGAAGCAACTTCTTTCTTTGTGAGAACGTTGAATTCTCCAATCTTTTCCATTTCGTTAATCTTTGTTAAACGTTGAACTCTTGTTCTGATTGTCTTGAAGTTAGTTAAAGTACCACCAAGCCATCTTTGATTGATATAGAACATATCACATCTTTCTGCTTCTGCTTTAACTGCATCTTGAGCTTGTTTCTTAGTTCCAACGAATAATACTGATTTACCTTGGGAAACTACTGATTTAACGAATTCATATGCTTCTTCGACTTTTTGAACTGAAATTGCGAGGTCGATAATGTGAATATCGTTTCTTGTTGAATAAATGTACTTGGCCATCTTAGGATTCCATCTGCTCTTTTGATGTCCGAAGTGTACGCCTGCCTCTAATAAGGCTTTCATTGTTGTTACGGCCATTTCTTGGTCCTCCTATATTTTGTTTTTTTTCACCTCCTCCAGTCTCATCATAGAAAGGCCCAGATTGGGAACCCTTTATACTCAACTAGAGTGTGCGATTACGAGTGATTATATATTATCTAAAATAATATTGCAAATACTTTATAGCAGTTTTTGAAGAAATTTTACTTATCTTCATCTGGAGTATTCTCCTCCATAAACTTTGTGAATTCAGCAAATGCTTTTTCCATTTCTGCTTCATCTTCGATTGGAACTATTAAATTTTCTTTCTTTCCTTCTTCGATTCTGAAGATAAAAACTGCATCCTCTTCGCCTTTTTCTGGTTTTGTTGGTAACAAACCAACATACCACTTTCCATCACAGTCGAATGTAGCCAAATGATAGAAATCTTCATCTGCATCTCTTTCAATATTATGCAATGTAATGATATCTACATCATTTTCATCCACTTCGTTTGTTTCTTCAAAAAAATCTTTCTTATTTTCATCTGCCATTTTATTGTTCTCCTGATTGTTTATTCTTAAATGCCATCCTATCTAGATAAGATTGAAGGATAATTGTTGCTGCAAGTTTATCTATAACTTGTTTTCTCTTATCTCTTCTCACATCTGCCTCAATTAGCATTCTTTCTGCTGAAACAGTTGTTAATCTTTCATCTTGATATTCAACTTTGAGCCCGGATTTTTCTCTTAATTTTTCTCCGAATGCTCTACAAATTTCTACTCTTGGACCTTCTGTTCCGTCCATATTTATTGGCAAGCCAATAACAAATGTATCTGCTTCATTTTCTTTTGCAACTTTAATGAAATAATCCAAGTCTTGTTCTTCACCTTTTCTAACATAAGTTTCTCTTGGGTTTGCAATTATATTCATAAAGTCTGAAACAGCAATACCAATTCTTACATCTCCAATATCTAATGCAACTTTTCTCATTTGCTATCCTCGTCTTTTTTTCTTCTTGCTTTTTGTCTTTCTTGGATAGTTTTTTCAAAGCCATGATCTGTTGGTTTGTAATATACATCATCCTTTACATCATCTGGCAAATATTGTTGTTCTACCCAACCACCGTAATCATGTGGATATTTATATCCAGAAATCTTTTCTGTCTTGTAATTTGGATCTCTTAAATAAAGTGGTACAGATTCGTGCTTAGAATTCTCTACAGCCTCTTTTGCACTATCTAAAGCACAAACTACAGTATTAGACTTAGGTGCTTCTGAAACGT
>CAMVBZ010000002.1 GCA_947165815.1 uncultured Clostridia bacterium | reverse complement strand
GACATTAGCATCTTGTAAAGATACAATAGCAACTTGTCGTAAATCTTTAAAGCTTTATGAACAAAAGTTAGCTACGTTAGAATCTATGAAAGTAGAAGTAATCCCTTAGGAAAGGAGGCAGACTATGCCAGAACAAATTACAGTAAGAGTAGCAAATGTAAAGAAAGAATATCTCGAAACTCTAACACCTTTAGCCTGGACAAATGATTTTGGTAAGACTTTTAAGGCAACTACTGACGTTGATAAAGTTGATTATGACTGGGTTAAGAACAATGTTCTTAATACAATAGAAAAAATTTATCTTAATGGAGGATTACAATCCTTAATTATTTGGATTTATGATACCTTTGATAAAGATTTCTGTGTAATCACTTTAACAATAGATCCAGGAAAGACTGGAATCCTTATGGAAGCAAGTACAGATCCAAC
Source organism: uncultured Clostridia bacterium (assembly GCA_947165815.1). Lineage (GTDB taxonomy): Bacteria > Bacillota > Clostridia > Christensenellales > CAG-917 > RGIG8124. Next base: position 54,136 of record CAMVBZ010000002.1, on the reverse strand, counting down.
AGCTACTATTACAAAAGATACTAGAGTTGCTGTGGATACTATTATAGGTAATATTCATGCAGAACTTCCAGATATCTTTGTGAGAACAATAAGCAGTGCTAAAACTATTTCAGCAACATTATCAAGTATGGCTTCTGCTGTAGGTGCTACAATGCCAACAGGTAGTACACCAACTACAGACATTGATAGGCTTTGTGAAGAAATTAGTAAGAATACTAAGGCTGAGGTTGTAAAACCTAAAGAAACATTAGCAGATTATATCTGTAATCCTTTATTAAAAACAGAATTAGAAGAAATTAGAGATTTCTTTGAGCATTCTGCAACATACAAAAGTGCTGGTGTAAATATCCCTAAAGGTATTTTATTTAAAGGCCCTTGGGGCACAGGTAAGACCTATGCAGCCCGTTGTATTGCAGGCACTGTAGATTGTTTCTTTATGACATGTACAGCATCTGCTTTGCAAGGACAGTATATCGGTTCAGGTGCAGAAAATATTAGAATGATTTTCAAGGCTGCCAAAGTATTATCTGAAAAGTCAGGTAAAGGTGTTATCTTATTCATTGATGAATTAGATAGCTTTGGTGATAGACAAAATCGTTCAGGAGGTGCAGGTGGCGAGGAAGATAGAACACTTAATCAACTTCTAGCTGAAATGTCAGGCTTCACAGAGTCTGAAAACATTATGGTGTTAGCTGCTACAAACTTCCCTGAAAGATTAGATAGTGCATTAATGCGTTCAGGTAGATTTGGTAGACAAATTACGATTGACTATCCTGATGACTTTGAACGTTTACACATGGTTAAGTATTATTTTGATAAAATCAAAATGCCATTAGAAGCTGGTGTTAAACATGAAACAATTTCAGATTTAACAAAAGGTTTAACTCCTGCAGACATTAAAGAAATTTCTAATGAAGCAGGTATCTTAACTATTAGACAAGGTAAATCCGAAATTACATTAGATAACATTAATGAAGCAGTAAACAAAGTTATTACAAAGAATATCAGACATCCAGATGGTGAATCTGAATTTATAAAATTAGTTACTGCTCATGAATGCGGACATGTTCTTGCTGAAGTGTTATATAATGACACAATTCCAATTAAAGTTACTAATTATTCTTATGGAGATGCTGGGGGTTTTACACAAACAGCATCAGTTATGACAGGACTTTTATCAAAAGAAAAGTTCATTGACCATATTCGTATGCTTTTAGGTGGACGTGTAGCAGAAGAAACTATTTGTGGGTATATCACAAATGGTGCTAGTAACGATTTAGCTAAAGCAAAAGCAATTTTAAAAAGTTATTATAAAGATTATAACTTAGAACCTTATGAAACAGATAAGTTAGAACAAATCGTATTAGATAGAATACATAAAATTTATGAAGATCTACTTGATGAGTTTAATGTAGAAGAAAATAAGAATGTTCTAACTAAATTAATTGAACAATTATCGTCTAAACGTGTGCTGTATGCTGAAGACATAGCACCGTTAGTAGCATCGATTAGAAAGAAGGTGGTGTTTTAGATGCTTATTGATATTGAGAAAAAAGACCTTATTTTAGAAACAAGTGGCAATGTCGGAATGATGACACCTATTGTCAGAATCAATGACGCTTCAGGTTTAGCCACTAATTTAACCCGTTTGTCATTTGAAGGTTTTTCAGGGTTTAATGAAAAATATGTAGTTCCATTATTTGAACTTATGAGAACTATCGTTACTAAAAAAGACGTAGGTATGGCATACCGTTCTATGAAATTAGTAGGTAATCTACGTAATGATAGTAACGTTTATTCAGCTAATTACTATATCTTTAAGAACATTAGGGATACTAACTTCTTATTCAAACCTTTAAAAGGTATGGGTATTACCATTACAGATTTACGTATCGGCTATGGTGTTCGTGAGAACGCTACAGACCCTGCCGATATTACGTTATTTTTAGATAGGAAAATCCTACAATATATGAATAACGTAGGCCCTAGCTGTAAAGAAGTCGTTATGTACTTCTATTGTTTAGCTAAATTTTTAGCCACCTTCGATAAAATATGTCCTGTATTAGGAACTAAGGATACGGGCGAACTTACTATCTTAGAATCAGATTTACAATCTTTAATTTATAACTACGGAGATACTCCTGAAACTATGAGAGTGGAATGTATTCCATTAAGTGAAGAAATTTTCTTTAAGAGTGTTCAGTATACACATTCGATGTATACACCATTTATTAAAGATTTAAGTTCTACTAAATATGGTTCTACATTTGTTTACAATGTCATTAAGACAGGAGCTGCACAAGTTCTCTGTATTATTAACGTGACTTGTAAAGAATATTATCTTATCGACAAAGCTAAAGGCGTTGTTTATACAAACAATTCTTTAAGAGAGTTTAACGTGTTCGAGATTTTAGAATGGATTCCTAATCTTGTTTCTAATTTAGCAGAACTCTCTCCAAAGCTTGATAAGTATGAAGTTAAATGTGTTCCTTTAGATAAGTTACTTTCAAGTAAATCTCCAGAAGTTATTATTTCTAATGATGCTACAGAGTTTGAGGCATTGCTAGAACTTTATCCAACTATTTCTGAAAACACAAATAAAGACCTTTATAAAGGTTACTTTATAGGTAGTACTATTAAGTTTGAAGGTGCTACAGAAACTCTTGAAGAATATTATTCTAAAGATGCATACGCACAAGAACTTTATAAACAAGTACAACCTTATTATGCTTCTTTTGATTTAAAAGAATTAACTGGATTAGTCAGAGGTATGGCAAAAGGTGATGTCTATTCAATGTTATTTGAAGGTGATTCAGGTACAGGTAAATCTACAGCAGCTAGAGTTTTAGCAAGTAGATGTGGTTTACCATTTGTTGCAATCAACTGCTCTACAAACATTGAAGAATCAGATATGTTTGGAACAATGATTCCAAATCCAACCAAGAAGTCTGCAGATGATCCAGAATTTATTTGGCAGGATGGCCCATTAACAAAAGCAGTTCGTTATGGTTATGTTGCCATTGTTGAAGAATTAGGTGGTGCTAGACCAGGTGTCTTAATGAAGCTTAATTCTTTGTTAGACGAAGCACATCAAATCGATTTACCAAACGGTGAAATCGTTAAAGCACATAAAAACTTTAAGCTTATTGCAACTACAAACATTGCCTATGAAGGCACAAATAGGTTAAATAAGGCTTTAGTTAACCGTTTTGAAGTTTGTCATAAGTTCGTAGACTTAGATGAAAAAGAAGCTAAAGAAGTCATTAGAAGTAGAACAGGATACACAAAAACAGATGTCATTAATAGAGTCTATGATGTGTATAAAGCTGTTAAGAAATATAGTGACGAACAAAATTTAGGTATTATCGTGTCTATTAGACAATTACTTAATGTCTTTAGACAAGGTAAATACTATAAGAATATCAAAGAAGCAGTTACTAACTTAATGCTTTATCAAGCATTTGTAGAAGAACCTGACCATCTTGAACATTTTATGACAACAGTCTTGTCAGCAATGTCTTTAACTGCAAAGATTTAGGAGGATTTGCTTATGGGAAGCAGCGAAGTTGAAAGAGTACTAGGTACCACAAAAATTCAAACAATTTACAACACTGCTAAAATTTTAGCTAATCCACATGACTATGTTCTTAAAGATCGTGCATTGTTTTATAAAAACAACACATTTACAGGAGCTTTTAATGTATTCGTTAAGTCCAATAATACTGAATTAGATTTAGCCACCCGTTTAGGTGGAACAAATGCAACAGATTATATGGAATTAAATCCAGATTTAAAAATTCCTAACATTTGTTCTTATGATCAAACAGGTTTACAAAACCTTTGTATGCTAATGAACAACTGTGGATATTGTGGAACTTTTATTAAGTATGATGATTTACGAGTAAATGAAGAAGCTCTTTTAACTGACCTTGGTTTAAGGTATCCAGCATTTACAACACCTACAACAAATCCATCGTTGATTAATGCCTTAGAAAACCAAGGATTTTTGAAAGCTTTATTTACATTATTAGAAAAATGTTATTCAAAAAGTAGTTTAATTCCAAACTTATTTTATTTGAATACAAAGTTTTATAACAGAAGCTTGGATGATATGGAAAATATTGTTTTTGCTAAAGAAGCTTTGGCTAGAAATATATGCCCACTTCTTCAAACTCTTTGGGAATTTAATAATATGGATACTTCAACAGTTTATGCTGAACCATGTGAAAGCAGAAGTATGTTAGGAAGTATAAATGTTTTATTTTATAAACCAGCGTTATCCTTTCCAAAAGAAGCTGTAGAAAGTATGTTATTTAGTAAATTCCCAGAATTAGGTGCAGATGTTTATAAAATAGGATTAAGTTACGCTATTGTGTATGGTGCAGAAATCCTTTATCATTTATCAAAAATTGATGACCCTGCTGTGGTAGAAGTCTTAACTGACTTACTATCTAGCACATATCAAGAAGATAGCTTCTGTAGTAAATTTTTATACTCATTCAGTCCGTCAGGAGAACTTGTCATTAATAGTAATATTAAGTCTTGTTTTGACGATGACACTTTATTAAGATTTACTAACTTTAGAAATTTATTAGCTTCATTATTAAAAGCACCTGAATTAAATACAAATCCTCTTTCAGATTTAGAGTTTTATGCGTTACCTATTATGTTTGCAAAACTTATTATGTCTATGCATTCTTATGCTTTTCAGGTATCTAGAATTAAACATGCTATGTTTTTATATAATGAGGCTAAAAGTAAAGGCCTTATTGATAAAGATAGTGCTATTAGGCACTGTATGCCAGGAACTGGTATGGGTAGTGGAGATCCTGATGACGATGAGGATGATGACTATTATGATGACAATGATGAATTTTTAGATTTAAGTCTTGATTCATACGATGGTGCTGATGATTCGTTAGGAAGCTTTGCTGATAGTGAAAAAGAAGTAACTAAAAAACGTAAAGAAACACCATCAATGCTTTCTCCAATGGATGCTTTAAAATCTGATTTAGCAAAATCTAAGTCTAAGTATTCTTTTGACATTAGTTATGTAAAAACTGAAACAGGTAATAAAGAAGACTACAATACCATCGCTTCAAATATTAAAATGCTTACACGTGTTCTTACTAAACAGATTAAAGAGATTAAGACTTATAACACCGGTGGTAAGCAAGGTGGCTTACTCACAGGTAAATTAGATAAGAAAAATCTCTATAAATACAAAACAGATCCACATATCTTTTGTAATAATAGTTACAAGTTAAAAGAAATGGATTTAGCATTTGGATGTATTTTAGACCAATCAGGTTCAATGAGTGGTGAAAAAGTTAAAAATGGCCGTATTGTTATGATTATGTTACACGAAGTTCTTACTTCTTTAAGTATCAATCATAGTATCATTGGACATACTAGCGATGGTTTTCATCAAAGTAAAATCTTTAAGTATTTTCAATTTAAAGAAGAAAACACATTTACATTATCAAAACCATATTCTTTAGCACAAGCACGTGCCCATTGTGGTAATTGCGATAGTGCTTCTCTGTATTATATGGAAAGTTGTATGAAACATGTGAAAAATAAAGACAAAATTGTTATTATTTTCTCAGATGGACAACCAACAGAATGTACAGATGATGAATTAAAGCAACAAGTTCGTCACATGGAAAAGAATGGCATACACGTTATCGGTGTAGGTATTAACTTTGAATCAATTAAAGAATACTACCCAGATAACGCAAATGGCAGAAACTTACAGGAAATGACGAACATTGTTGTTTCTATTTTGAAACGTTATGTTCTTGAAAAGAAGGAGGTTTAACTATGGCAAGAGCACCAGGTTATACTAAACGTTATTGTTTGCTAGAAAATGGAAGAATCCTAGCTACACACTTTCCAGATGAAAGCTTAAGAAACTTTGAAAAACGTGGTAACCATTGGTATGTTACGTATGACCACTACGCACATCAAATGATTATAACGTATTGTCATAAAGTCGTTAAGTTCTCTGACAATTTCGATGAATTGCATAAGGAGGCAAAGAAATACAGATGAAAAAATATATGCGTGAACACACATCATGTCCTTATTATTCCGCAGGAGAATGTTCTAGAACAGGTTGTTCTTTTTTAACACCCTGCACATGCGTTAACGAACCACGTAAAAATCGTGTATTCGTAAGGATCACAAGAAAAGGAAATACAAATGAATCAAGAAGAAAAAGATAGACTTTTTGAAGTCTTATTCTACTTGTATTTCAATAATAAGGACTCAAAGATTTTAGCCAGTGCATTATTCTGGCAAACAATTACAGCAATTTGTACCCTTTATGGTATCAATAGCAGAGCAATCGTTCAATCTGCAAGAATCCTAACAGCTAACGAAAATTGTCCAGATGAAAAAGAAACTTATTACTTATTGAATAAGTTAGGCTTAACAGTACGTCCAATAAAAGCCATTTCTGGTATCTATTGGCAAAAACAAAAACAATATGCTGAAGAATTTACCATAAATCCTCCAGTTATAAAACGTCATCTTTTAGATGTTGTGTATAAGAAAAGTATACGTGATTTTATCTTTGCGATTTATGACATAGGCGGTGTTTTAGGTAATATATCTAAAGAAGATTTAGAAAAACTTTAGGAGGTACTTTTATTATGCCTAAAAAAGAAAAGCCTAAAAAATTATCTCTTGAAGATATGTCAAAGAAAATCACAGAACTTGCAGGTACTGTGGATGGTTGTGTTAAATTTGTAACAAAGTTAGCTGAAAATTTAAGACCAGCTCTTGCTTCTATTCAATCTAGTTTAAATGATCATCTAGCTGACATTGCTACAAATACTACAAACATTAAAGATTTAGAACATTCTCTTACAGAAGTAAAATCTCGATTAATGACTACTATTAGTGAATTACATACGACAATGGGTACTTTTGAGAATCATAAATTAAATATTCAACCAATACTTAAATCTATAGAACATCCTATAATAAGTACAAATTCAGACCATATAGTAGAAATTCACGGACATAAACTTGGAGAGATTTTAGTATATTCGGAATACATTAGTACAATGGTATCTACGATAGCTAAAACTATCCTTGAAAAAGGTGATTTTATACTTAATGCTGATAAAGCAGCAGAAATTCTTCTTGCATTAGGATTTTTCGTACCTTCTGGTACAGTTTTAGAAGAACATAACAAATCAAATGCAGAAAACCCATTTAATAAGGAGGGCACAGATGATGGCGACAACGGACACCCTATTTTATAGACCTGGTTTAGTGGAATTTCCATATCCAGGTTTTCCAAATATTCATAGAAGTATAGGTTTTTTATCTTTAAAAACAAAAGACCTTAGTCATCATCTAGAGCTCATGGATGAGATAAGAAAAATATCTAAATATTGTAAGATCTTCTGTAATGTTATCACCGCAATGGGTGGTGCAGATCCTCTTAACTATGATAGACTAGCTTTTAAAATTAAAGTATCTCCAGTTATGATTATCCCTGGAATACGTTCTGAATATGAATTTGGACTTAATGAAAGTATCTCTAAAAATCCAGAGTGCCTATTAAATGTGGTAAAACTTCTAAAGGATTGCTATAATGCAATAGACAGAATGTGGGTTGCAAGTGTAGAAGAAGATGCTATTAAAGGAACTCCAGATCTTATGGATTTAATTGATAAAGAATTAAAATCTCGTGGAACTTATGAAGTAGACATCGCTAAACTTGTAGACGTTTTATTCAGTTTAGGCGTTATAAAGCCCGTGGAGGAATAATCATGTCTTTTGAAGAATTGTTCGCAACAATGAAGTTTGTAAATGCTACAGAAAAGACTAAGTTTGAAAATATGTTTTCTTCGTACGTAAGCGAACTTCCCGAAAACTTTTACTTAAATCAATTTGATTTGGCCAATAAGTATAGGGGTACAACCTATGAAGATTGGGTAAAATTCTTACAACATCAAGCTTTTGCAAACTGGAAAGCAAAACAAGTTAATCTTGTAGCAAGTACAGAAACCGATAAAGCTCTTGCAGGTGGCTTACGTGATAAAGAATCTGTTAACTTGTTAAAAGCTAGAACAGAAATTATTAATTCTGACACAGAAGTTAAACCTACAATTATTGTGATGCCAGAAAGTTTATTTTATAAAGGAGATAGTTAGATGTTATTAAGTACGTTAGAAATTAAAGATAACCTTCCATTTCAAACATACTTGCTAACAGACTCCAAAGTAAAAAAGCTTATAAAAGAATTTGATTTCTATAGTATCTCATTTTACAAAGAAGAATACGCCAGTACATTAACAGTGATGCTTCGTTATCCCTGTGGAAACATGTACTGGTGTTTAGACTTTGAGAAAGCAGTTTTAGCTTACTTAAAAGAAAATCCAGAATATATAAAGGATTGGCAAGAAATACTAGAACGCTTGAAAGAACAAATTCGTATAGAGTTTTGTACTTTAAAAGGAGCGTTAGCACGTATTACCGCTAGGGACGTTGTGTCTATGACCTTAAAGTATCAGCTTAGGGACTATCAGGCATTTGATTTATTACAATTTCTTATTAAATATAAATCCTTAAATAATAGAGGTTTAATTCTGTCAGATCCTAGAACAGGTAAAACCCGTGTAGCCCTTGCAGCGTGTGGAGAAATGATGCATGGCGGAGATGTCGCCTTAATCGTATGTCCAAAAGCTGCTCAATTAGGCTGGATGTCAGAAATTGATAAACTAAATAGTGTCCGTAAAGATTTTACGGCAACTTTAATTAACAATATTACATGTTTAAAAAAGCTTGAATGCACTACTGATTCCATAAATGTACGTATCATTTCGTATGATTTGTTTAAGAGATTAACTATTCAGCAACTGAAACAATTAACCTCAAAAAACAAACACATTATGTTAATCGGTGATGAAATTCATAGATTAAGAAATTTTAAAACTGACCAAAGTAAAGCAATTTTTGCTTTCAAAGAGTTTTGTGAAAAAGATAATGTTGATTTAGGCATTATAGGTTTAACAGGTACAATATCCGTCAAAGAAGAAACTGACGTGTTTGGTACTTTATGTTTAATGAATGATTCTAAAATTCAATTTAGGCCTTATTATGAAAGTTTTAATTGTTTTAAAGAATATTTTTATTATTGTGAAGACACGTCATTTGGAAAGATTGCCAAAGCGTTAAGACGTGAACACGAAATAAACTACATTATTCAAACATGTAGTGTCCAAACAAAACAAAAAGAACTTGATTTCTTCAAGTACTACAAAAAAGAGTATGTAAAGATTGATTTACAAATGGATGAAGAACAAGAAAAAATCTACACTTCAGTCTATGATACTATGGAGTACGATGAAGATATTGATTGCCAAAATAAGTTAGTACAACTTGTACGCTTGCAACAAATATGCATTGATCCTTCGGTGCTTGTTGCGACTTATGACCACCTAAGCCCGAAGATAAAGTGGATTGTAGCGTTTGCAAAGAAAAACAACATTAAGTTTATTGTAGCTTGCAAAAAAGCACAAATTTTAAAACATCTTATGAAAGTGCTTACGTATTATAGTGTAGGATATGCCAGTCTTTTAGGCAGTTATAGTAATACAGAACGTAAAGCACAACTTGAAAAATTTGAATCTGAATCAGATTGTAAAGTAATGGTACTTCAATTTGATACAGGTAAAGAATCACTAACATTACCTATGGCTCAAGCAACTATCTTTTTAGATAGAGATTTTGCTCAAGGATTTAATGAACAAGCAGAAGCCAGAATGACACCAGTAGATGGTACTGCTTGTACAAAATATGTTATTGATTTAGTTATGACAAACACTAAAGAAGAAGAAATATATAACACTTTAGTAGTTAAAAAGAAATCCATCGATGCAATGAACTTGGTATTTAAACCAAAAGGAGGAAAATGATATGGATGACAATTCACCATCAGAACTAAAGAAAGTTCTTAAAGATTCGTATGTTGTTTGGTGCAAAGGAGAAACTAAACGTAGATACGTTTATAATATCTCTAGTAGTGGTGCCAGTACAACAAACGATATTGATGATGCCATAAAGGTATCTGATTTAACAACTGCAGAAGCTGTTAAAAAAATTGCAGAAGATCATAACTCAAGTACCGAATATCATATTTCTCACATACAAATCATTGTTGAGGATATTATTCCAGGTGTATCAACATTTTAAGAAAGGAGGTATACATTGTGGAATCGTTTGAATTTGAACCAATGGACAAAACCCAGTCAAAACTTTCAGTGGCAGTCTATGGCCCATCAGGAGCTGGCAAGACAGTTTCTGCATTAAAGATTGCCAAAGGTATTCAGGAGCAATTATATCCTGATGAAAACCTTGCAGACATCGGATTATACATCGACACTGAAAGACGTAGTTCAACTAAAGTTGTAGGCAGAAACATAGGTGGCGAGGTGTTGGAGCCTTTACAACTTTATGCTTTTGAACCACCTTTTGATATTGATAAGCTTGCCGAACTTGTCAATTATGCAGTTAACGTTCAACACAAGAAAATCATTGTGATTGATAGTTATACAGCATTCTGGAGTGGAGTTGACGGCATTTTAGATAGAGTAGCCGAACTTGATGTTGAGTTAGGCACTCAAAAGAAGTTGTATGGTGCTTGGAGCGAGAAAGAGATTGTTAAGAAGAAAAATATTCTTAAAAACCTTATGTCAAACTCTCAATGCCACATGATTCTTTGTTTCCGTGCTAAGACAGAGTATGTTTTGGAAATTAATAGTCATGGCAAACAGCAACCACGTGCAATAGGTCTTAAAGAAGATATGCAAGCAGACGTTCGTTATGAATTTGATGTTGTGTTATCTATCGATAAGGACACTCACGAAGCTGAAGTTGTTAAGGATCGTATCGGATTTTTAGAACTTCGCGAAACTTCGGACAACCCCACACGTCCATTGTCCGTGGAAGACGGAAAAATGTTAGCTCAACTTGTTTCTGAAGGTTTATCCTTAGAAGAAATTGAGCAACGCAAACGTGCAACATTGATTTCAAAAATCCTTGATGCAAAAGCTCACAATTCAGGAATTGTGAAACGTCTTGAAGAAAAATTTAAGATTGAATTTACTCCTGAAAATGTGAAAAAATTTAAGTACGACACCCTAATGCAGGTTGTCAAAGTATTACAGTAATAGGAGGACACACAGATGTCATTTAGTTTCAAATCTGAATGTAGTAACTTGTTACCTTTAGGTAAATATAAAGTGCAAGTTACAGACATTAAGTTTGCTCCAGGTAGCAGCACAATTAATGTCACACTTACAGTCGCAGAAGGCCCTTATGCCAAGAGAGTGCATACGGAAACCATTCCTGAAAAAGCGTATAGCTTTAAGTTAATGCCTTTCTTAAAGGCTTGTAAAGTCGATATCGATCGTGAATTTAACACAAAAGAAGAACTTTACAAATTCGGTTTTGCCGCAGCCAAAGGTAAATTTATCATGGTTGATATGGGTACTAGAACCTATCAAGGCACCGAATATAACAACGTTACAAGTTTCAGTCCATTAGCTGACAGCACAACATCTATTGATGAAGTTGCTGAAGCTTTTGCAACCGAACCTGAAGTTAAAGCAGGTACGTTAGATGGTAAAGTTCAAGAAGAAATGAACATTCCTGAAGACGTAGGTGCAAACGAACCTGAACTTGATGTTGATTTATCAAACATTGAAAGCCCAGTTCCAGAAGATGACGACAATCCATTCTAGGAGGTAGTCAGATGAAAGAATACGGTTCAGGTTTGACTGTATTTGATTTAGTCTTTCCGGACTTAGTAATGGGTGAAAACTCTGTCTGTTGCCCATTTCATCATGATATAAATCCATCAATGCAAATTAATACCGTGGAAAAAATCTACCACTGCTTCGGCTGTGGTAGCCACGGTACAGAAAATGATTTCTGTATTCAGTATTATGGAATCGGTAGAGATCAAGTCAGTCAGTTTAAAGATTTATTGCTTAAATCAGACTCAGTAGATGATTACGAGCAATTCGCTAGAAATGGCGGAGCATATACAACAAATTATACATACCTTGAATTAAGACATTTAGGAATCCCAGCAGAACTATTAGATGAATGTAAAGTCGGTTTAGAAGTTTATTCTGATACAGATGCTTCTGGAATGGTGACAATTAAACCAAACGAAATCTCAACACGTCTGGTATTCCCAGTCATTGTGAAAAATAGAGTAATTGACCATAGAGCTTATACTATGGAAAAAGGTGTTATGCCAAAGTCTAAATCAGACGTAGGTGTACCAGCTGGACTTATCCTTCCATACCATTTATGGTGTGACGACATGTCAGATACTATTATCTGTGAAGGTGAAAAAGATATGTTATTTGCCAGAATGCATGGTTTTAATGCCATTTCATTAGGTGGTTGTAATAACATTCCACATATCTTTCTTGAAACATTCAAGGATCGTAAAGTTTATATCGTTTATGACAACGATAACGCAGGTAAAGCAGGTGCTACAAAGTTAGCTAATGCTTTATATTCTGTCACTAAAGAAGTTTACATTGCAGACATTAGTGAATATTGTACTGAAAATAAAGAAGACATTACAGACTTCTTTGTTAAGTATGGTTATCCTAAAGAAAAATTTGAAGAAATGCTTGTCAAAGCTAAACCATTTGACAACAATGCCCAAGAAGCTTTCATTAAAAATAACTATCCAGAAGTTTCCTTAAACGAAGCCTCTACAACATATCTTGGTAAGATTGTTCGTAGTAACGTTCAAGTTATGGCAACCTTTGAAGAACAATATTCTGTGCCAGCATATGCTATGCTTACTAAAGTTGAGCAAGGCGGTAATAAAGATAAGAACGCCAAAAGTAAAGGCGATACGGAATACTGGTCATTAAATAAACATAACTTTGAAGATATTTTAGTCTTAACAGACAATAACTTGAAAGAACCTCAAATTAAGGACAATATGAAACAACTTTTAGGCTGGGGATTAGAAGAAAATGTTAAAGTAACATTGTCTAATCCAAAGACTATCTTTAAAGCATCCGTAGCAGACTGCACAGAATCTGTCTTAATTAAAGACAATATCAAACGTACAGAATTTATCTGCTATACAGATGTTAAACTTGAAGCTGGTAAGAATTACCAAATCATTTATAAAGTTGTTCCACATCCTTATAAAGGCCAACAACAAGTTCTTATCGTTTTAGAAGTTAAAGAAAGTAATGACGTTGTTACAGCTTTTGAAGTTAACGCTACTAACATTGAACGTTTAAAGCACTTCCAAGGGCTTAAGTTCAAAGAATTAGCAGAACGTCAAAAGTATTACGTTAAGTTTAATGTAGATACACGTCTTCTTGAGTTTATTGACCTTTGGTATCATACACCAAAAGCCTTTAACTTTGGTTTCTTTAAAGACATTAGAGGCTATTTAGATGGCCTCATTGTTACAGAATCTCGTGTAGGTAAATCCACAACTGCACAAGAACTATCTAAAATCTATGGATTAGGTGCTATTGCATCTCTTGCAGGTAGTGCAGCAACTCCAGCAGGTTTAATCGGTGGTTCAGTTAAAGCAGGCAGCGGTACTAGCCAGATTCGTCCAGGTTTAATCCCACGACAACATAATAGAGCCATTATCTTTGAAGAATTGGCAAAAGCTAAATATACCCTTATTCCAGAACTTACAGACGTACGTTCCTCAGGATTAGTTAGAATTAATAGGAGTACTGGTGACTTAACGTTACCTGCTAGTGTGCGTATTCTCTTTTTAACAAATCCTAAGACAACAGAAGAAGGTGTAGTTAGACCAATTATAGCATATCCTAACGGCATTGAAATCGTTAAACCTCTTATACCAGCTGTTGAGGACATTGCAAGATTTGACTTTATTTATATCTTGGGTGAAGGCCCAAACGAAATTGACCCACTCTGGACACCAAAACCAGGTTTTTCAGTGGAAGATTTACAAACCAGAATCCGCTGGATTTGGAGTAGAAAAACAGACCAAATCATCATTACAGATCCTGTTACAAAGTACATTGTTGATGAAGCTAAAAAGCTCAATGCCAAATACTTATGTAGTGTTAAAATCTTCTCTACTGAAACTTGGAAAAAGTTAGCCAGACTTTCTATTGCTATCGCGGGTTATATGGTATCTACGAACCTAGACTACACACAAATCATCGTTAAGAAAGAACATGTTGATTTAGCTGTGAAACTTTTAGAAAGTATCTACAACAACAACATTTTCAAACTTAAAGAATTTGTTGACGAAGAACGTAAAACATTAACCTGTGAATTAGGTGATGTCAATTTCATTAAAGAAAAAATTAAGAGATTCCCTGTTTTAATGGAATATCTTGAAAATAACAATAACATAGCTAAAAACACACTATTTACTATCTCAGGTGTGGATCAAAGTATTTTCAATGGAGTTATTCAAGAACTCTCAAAGAATCACTTAGTCACATTAACAAGAGATAAGATTTTCTGTAATCCAAAATTGATTATAGGAATTAAGAAAGCTAAAGAAGCTTTAGCATCCGAAGGTGTTTCAGTATGAAAACAGGTAAATTGTTAGGTTATGATATTAATTTAATTGAATCTAAAGAGGACTGCGAAGCAGCTTTAAAGGCTGCTCCTGCAGTTATTACTATTTTTGGATTTGATACAGAAACAAATTCCAAAATAGATATGACACAAAAAGATGCAGACACAATTAATATCAAACACGATTTACCATTTTTATTACAATTTGGATACAACCACAGCATTTATGTTATCGACTTTAGAGATTTTAACGATGCAGATGCAATTTTTACTTGTTTTGATGATTTAGTCAAACGTAGTAAGCTTGCAATCGCTCAAAATATCAAGTTTGATATAAATATGCTTTGTAACATTGGATATGTTTGGCATACTCCTAATGCATGTGACCAAATGGCAATCAGTAGATTAGCTCTAGAAGCAAAGTCCGAACGTGAAGGTGGTATGCCTATTGCATTAAAACCTTTAGCACGTAGATTGCTAGGTAAAGAATATGCAGAAGCAGGACACCAAATAGATGAAGCTTTGAAAGCAATTTGGGACGCTAAATTAAAAGATTTAGCACGTAGATTAAAACCATACGGAATTTCTAGACGCGTAATTGTTGAAACGCTTAAAGACGTTACGAGTACTTTAGAAGAATTTCCAGAAGATGTCCAAAACATTTGGGCAGCCTGGTTATTAACAAGTCGTATCACATACGCAGATGTTCCTAAAGAGCTTATGCACAAATATGGAGCTGTTGATGTTATTCTAATTTTAGAATTAGCAAGAAAATTGCTTCCAGTCGTAATTGAAAGAAAACAACTTGTAACCTTAAAAAGGGAGCAGCGTTTAATTATGCCTCTAGTCCGTATGGAACGTACCGGTTATACAGTAGATAAAAAGTATCTTATCAAATGTAAACAAGCCCTTATTTTTGAAATTAACACAATTAAGGCGACAAATGAAAAGTTATGTGGAGAAAGCATTTCTCCTAACCAACACCAAGCCATTAAAGAAATGTTATTAAGAAAATTTGGGTATGATTTAAAGTCTACAGACAAAAATCAAATATCGATTTACATTGCAACAGACCCTACAATGCCAGATGTAGTTAAGGAATATCTTAACAACGTAATCTATTTAAGAACACTCTATAAATGGATGGCAACGTATGTCAATTCAATGCTTAACAAGTTAAATGCAACAAAAGATACTAAAGTCTACACACAGTATAATCCAAACGGAGCTATTTCTGGACGATTTACGTCAAATTTCCAGCAATTTCCAAAGAATCCAATTATGTCACACTTAGGAAATTTTGAACTTTTCCATCCAAGGAAGATGTTCATTACAGACCCTGAATATCCTGAAATGGCATTTATAGACTATTCACAAGTTGAACTTCGTTTACAAGCTGAATATACCTATTATGCTACTAAGGGTACAGGCGACATAAATATGCTTAGAGCATATATGCCATTCAAATGTCATTTGTTAAATGGTAAATATATCCACGATGATGATTTAGAAGATTGGCAAGGTGTAGACTTGCATACACAATCAACTAAAGAAGCATTCCCAGACCTAGATGTACATAGTGATGAATTTAAGAAAATGAGAAGCATTGGTAAACGCGTTAATTTCGCATTAATCTATGGTTCAAGTTTACGAAAAATCCAAGAGATCTTAGCAGACTGTGATCCTAATATCGTTGCTAAACTCTATAACGGCTTTAAATCTAAATTCAAAGACGTTAAGACATATAGTAACTGGGTAGCTCACAACTGGGTTAAAAACAATGGGTATGTCACTAATTTATTAGGACGTAGATATTATTTAGACGATACCAAAGGTATCTATAAATTAAATAATTATTTAATCCAAGGCTCTGCAGCAGACATCATTAAGCTAGTTATTATCAGAGTAGATGATTTCCTTAGAAGTAATAAATACAAAACACGCTTACAAGGATGCATCCACGATGAACTTTGCATATGTGTTGCCGAAGGTGAACACGATGTAATTTACATGATTAAGAAGATTATGGAAACAACAGTCAAAACATTTGTTCCGTTAGTCGCTGAAATTTCAACCAGTAATACAAACTGGGCAGAGAAGAAAGGAGCATAGTATGACTCCTAAAGAAAAAAGAGAAAACTCTATTGAAGCGTGGTTCAGACGTTTAAAAATTTATCTAAACACGCCAACTTCTCCAAGATTTATTACTAGAGTAGGTGAAATTTATGAGGTAGACTTCGGAATGAATCCAGGAACAGAGTTTTCAGGTAGACATCTGGCTATCTGTCTCAGAAATTCTGTTCCTTCCCAAGAAAAAATGTTAGTTATCCCATTAACTACAAAGTTTAAGGCTTATAATATTTCTAAAGAAGATATTATTTCAGTAAAAGCAAGTAATAATACTTCAAAAAGAATTAAAGCTGGTGTAGTTCTTGGTGAAGCTACTTGGATATCTAAACGTAGAATATTTACGTGTAGTAAAATCCTAAATGAAAATCCTAATGAACTAAATAAAGTTAAAGGATTTGTTAACATCTCAGATGAAACTCTAGAAAGGTGGTTAGTATTATGAAATACATTTTTATAGACCCTTCAGGCAGTTTTAATGAAGGTAAAGGACACACAGGCATTGTCATTATTAAAGATAATGACTGGAGCACATTAAAACACATTAGTTTAGCTGCTAAAGATTATGACTCCAGGACACAATACTGGGCAGATGTAATGAATACAGTTAGATTACATACTTTTTATATAGATCCTGAACCAAGAACAAATCTAGATACTAAGGTAATCATTGAAAGCTTTATGATTAGAACACAAGGTTTTTTAATGGGAAAAATGCCAGAAACAATCCAAATGATAGGTGCTTTAGAATATTATTTAGAATCTAATATCGGAGTTGACTACGTTTTACAAACTCCAACCCAAGCCAAGTCCCGTTTCAAAGACGAAGCCTTACCATCCTATATTCCAAATTTTGAAAAACGTAGTAATGGCCGATATTATCTAAATGGTAAGCAAATCAACGACCACATTAGAGATGCTCTAAAGCACCTTCTATACTTCATTAAATACAAAACAGAAAGGAATCCACATGGCAAATCGTAAAACTGCTAAAAAGAAGCAATTAAAAGAACAAAAAGAAAAGAAAACTCCAAAAAAAGGTGAAACAGCATTTTTTGGATTTTGGATAGGCAAATAGGAGGATAATCAGTATGCTTAATACATTTGAGCTTTTAGCTCTATTTAACTTACAAGATAATTTAAATTTGTCTGTTTTAACCTTTGAAAATGAAGCAGACTGGTTAGAATTAAGGAAAAAAGGTATCGGTGGTAGTGACATTGGTGCCATTATGGGCCTTAATCAACATAGTTCTCCATTAAAAGTTTATAAACAAAAAGTTGAAAACTTTAAAGAAGATATGTCTGACAACGCTTTCGTTAAGAAAGGTAAAGATCTAGAACCTGTTATTCTAGAAAATTATGTTAGACCATACCTTAAAACATTAGGCTATGAAGTCGGAAAACCAGACTTTATGATTATAAACTCTGATTATCCATATTTTAGAGCCAATGTTGATGGTATCGCTTATAAATCAGGTGGTACATATAAAGATAATGTCATCATTGAAATTAAATGGGTTAGTCCTTGGGCAGAAGTTAACTGGAATAAACCAGAATACAATGGTATTCCACCGAGCTATTATGCACAAGTACAACTCTATATGTTAGTAACAGGTGCTAGAAAAGCTGTTGTATGTGCCTTGTTCGATAAAAACTGGGAAATGAATTACTTTGAAATTCCACGTGATGAAGCGTTCATTCTCACAATGATTGCAAAAGGTGAAGACTTCTATCAACATCAAATGTTAATGAAAATGCCTCCAAAGCTTGATTATGACATCGATAAAGAGGAAGTTACTGAAGCAGTTAAGAATGCGGTAGAACCTACAACACCTAGTGAAAAGTTATCTAAATACATCGATAAGTATTTAGCTAATGCAATTAAGATTAAAGCAGCAGAAGAAACACAATCAGATTTAAAGAATATCATTTTTGATATGTATACCAAAGGCTTTTATCCAGATGATCCAGCACATAAGCTTAAATCATCTACAGTTAAAAGCAATAGGTTTAACCAAGCCAAGTTCAAAGAAGATCATCCAGATCTTTATGAACAATATTGTGAGGATAGTGAATCGCCAAGATTTACTATTAAGTAATTATGTTAGACCTTAAAGATTTATATCAACAACGTGTTTCTAATTATGCAGCTAAATTCGTAAAAGTAGTTCTAAACCCATTAGAACTAAAGTACATCACAGAAACTGCTACAGCTATTGCTAGAAGCAAGTTAAGTGAAACAGCTTACAAGAGAGATGGTGCTTCAGTCGTTAAACGTTATATTAACGGATTAAAAGGTGAAGCAGCAGTCGGTAAGTTCTTAAAAATGCAAATCATCAACCCAGATGTCGGTGTATCAATCGATTTTGATTACCCTGACATTCCTGGGTATGGTGTCGGTGTAAAAACCGTAGACTTTGGACATTTTCCAATCATTCCTAAAGTCAACAAATATCCACAAGTTATTTGTATCTGTCATCCATCTAGAAACGAAATAGTTTATATCTGTGGATTAGGTTCTGTGGATACTTTAAACCGCTATCAACATAGTGATTTAATTTTAGACCCAAACCTAAAAGCCAAAGGTACTAAAACTGGATTCTGGGGGTTCTCTGAATTAACAGAATTAACTATGGCAAGTCTAGAACCTTTTAAAGGTATGGAAATCTTTAAAGATCCAGAAGACGCTGTTAAAGTTTCTAGAAGTAAAATGCCTAAAAAATCTAAAGCTAAGTCTAAAAAAGAAGATGCTGAAGATGATCTTGAAGATTTAGACGAAGACGAAGACTTTGAAGATGAAGACGAGGATGATGAGGATTAGCTATGGATATTTATGAAATCTTTAAATTACATTTTGCTATTCAGTTTATGATTTGGTTCTTTATTGCTATTAAAGAGTATAAAGAACAATTACGTAGAGAATGGTGTGCAAAACAAGTCATAGATAAAAGTGTTATGCAATTTTATAAAGACGTAATAATTATTGTAGCTAAACTATACAAAGACTAAACCTCCGAATCCCTGGACGAGGTATATAAGCCAGCAGGGAGGTAGCTACAGCTAAAAAGAGCAAGTGTAATAGCTTGCTCTTTTTTTTTTATTTAGATGACTTCTTGCTGAAATCTGGCTGGAACATACTTGGCAAGAAGTCACTCATTTGGTATGTATTATTTGCGACTTTGCCTGGCGTTCTTAAACCGGTGTTAATAAATCTTTCGTATGGGTTAAGTTGATGGAACATATACGCTAACTCAGAGAAATCTTTATCACCTTGTTTAATATTCTTTTGGAATTGTTGTGTGTTATACGGACGGTATTTCACATCTTCTGGCTTTTGAAGGTGGCGAGCGATTGGACGCAACGCTGGATTGGTTCTGTAAGCAAAGTCTTCTTTGAAGTTATTAATTGCATTGAATGCACCGAACATTGAGTTGTAAGGTGTTTGTTTAACAATACCTGTCAAATGTTTATTTTGTTGTCCGATTGGGACGGCACCTCTACCTTTGGCTTCCGCGGTAAATTCATCTTTGGAGGTATCTTTTCCTGCCCATAAATTTTCGTGAACACTGAGCACGTTGTCGATATATTGTGGTTTGTTGGTGAATATATCTGCCCAGAATGCCAAGTTCTTTAAGTAGAATGTTGGGAATGGAAGGATGTAAGAAGCTTTGTTCATAACCTCACTAACATTATCATAGTCAAAGTTAGCAGCATACATTGTATTAAGAGCTTCGTTCATTGACATGTTGAATTTAGCACGCAATGCTTTTTCAGCAGTTTTATCAGTACCTAGGATTTCACAAATATCTTCAACTGTGTATCCTTGGTGTTGTAGATCATTTAAGATTGTGGCGGAACGCATCCAGTTTTCGATCGTATTTGATGTTTTCAAAATTCTATTGCTAACTGGATTATTTAAGAACAAGCCCCAGGAGTTGAATCCTCTATCTTGGACTTGGCGTAATTGTCCATTAATGTTAACAACTTTCATTTTTGACGGGTCACCATACATAATACGTTCAAAGATATTGTTTGGAACAGCGTATGGGTTATCTGTAATGAGGTCTGTAACGTTTTCTAAATCCCTATTGTTATTCTTAAATAATGTTGAGGTTTGATTGTTATTTAAGTAGAGATATAGGTTGGCCATTTTTTGTTTCTCTGCAGGAACGTGAAGACTGATGTATTGTTTAAAAGCTCCATACATTTCTGGATTGGAAACGATTTGGTCAATCGTTAAAGTATCTACAGTATTCTTGGATTTCTTGAATGTGTTAAGATACCAGTCCACTGGTCTATCACTTCTGGTGATAGTGGAGAGGTCAGTGTCTTTTAACCATTGTTTGTATTCATCAAAGATGTCACTGAAATTGTTATTGAGTTGGGTCACTTGACGCATTGAGAATGCCACGTTGGTGAGCTCATCACTAACTGTTGTGCCATACTTTTTGGCTAATTCAGTGGCTTGCTTAAAGTAAGCATCTTGGATGTTACCTGCAAGGAATCCAGGATTGGCTAGAGTACCAAACTTGAACGGGACTGTAAGGTACTTGTTAATGAAGGCGTAAACTTTATTTGACATACGTGCATCTTTTTTGCACATTCTGTCTAAAGAACCTATTACAGCATCAGGAACTAGGATGGCATCTTGGTCAGCAAAAGCCTTTGCAAGGGCTGCATCACTGAATTTGTCGTATTTAGTGAATCCGATAAGTTTACCTGTATCACTATATCTTGGTTTAACTATAGATAAGTTATTAAGGTTACCTTCTGTAAGGTTAAGAGCCTTCTTTAAGGTAGCAACATCATCGAAGTTGTTTTTGATTTTAAAGTTGTCACTGACAAATAAATCGAAAAATGTTTGAGCATTGGAATTTTCAAACATCCCTTGAGTAAATGCGTCAGAGTGGATCTTGGAAAGGTCTGTGCTGAACATACTTGCTCCAAACTTTGTTTTATATTGTCCAAAGTAACCGAGGTGACTGCGTTCCATTGGGATTGCCCCGAATGCCAGTTTCCCTGAGGCAATGTCTTGTTGTTGTAAAGCATCACATACCTGTTCTAGTTTCTTTTTATCAAGTCCTAAGGTCTTATAGATTTCAGAGAAAGCATCACCCACATCTTTATTTTCGATTCTAACATGAGCAATGTAGTCTGGATCAAACTTGTTAAAGCCAAGTTTAGTACCCAGTTCTTCAGTTCCTTGACGAATTTCGTTAAAAACATCATCAAGCTCTGTAGAGTCCCAGGCTGTCTTTGATAGAGCTTTGCCTCTTAAGACAACATCTTTTAAACCTAAATCTTTTTTACCAAATAGGCTATAAATTTTATTTAAGTCTTTCTTAATATTTAGGTTGTCAATATCAAAGGCAACGGCAATTCTTCTAACTTTGTCTTCACCCGTCACATCGATGAATTTAAGAATGTTACCGTTTTTATTAACAGCATCAACATTTTGTTTAAGAGCCGCAGCAACCATATCGGCTTGTGCTTGGGTCATATTTTTAGGAACAGGAAATTCCTTAAAACCTTGAGAAGCCCAAATACTCTCTAGGAAATTATCACCAGAGATGGTTACTCCTGCTGCGAGGTCTTTTCTGGAAATGTATTCTTCAATTTGTTCAATAGAATACTTACCACTATCCTTTATAGCATCCACATGAGCTTTTGACTTTTTAACAATGTCAACATGTAAAGCTCCATGTGTGGTCTTAAGTTTATTCTTAACTTTGGATTGCATAGCAGCACTCCATTGTTGGAACAATGTCTTTGTTGGCTTATCTGCAAACCTTTTAATATAAGGTTCTAAACTATAATAAGGCATATCTCCTGGTAAGTCCCAGTCCATTTTGAATTGGCCAAATACCTTTTCATAAGTGTCTAATGCGATATTATCTTGGAATGACAAATTACTGGTGATTTCTTTAGAGAAAGCATCAGGTTTAAAGGTGGCGAGCCCTTCAGCAATCTTGGAATAATCCTTTGGTTTTGGGGCAACCATTACCTTTTTAGCAGCATCATAAATATTTGATGGTGTTAAGTTTGTGTAATCATAGGCGTAAGGGCTTCCACGGAGCTTTTTCCAGTATTCTTTCTTTGCTGGAATATAATATTGCTCCAGTTGTTTTTCCAAGTCTGTAGGAGCTCGTTTTAAGTTAGCCAGTTCCTTCTGAACTTCTGCAATTTTATCTTTAAAGAACGTTGGATCTTTTCTCATAGTTGCAAGTTGTTCATTGTAGTAGTTACGGGCATAAATATAGTCTGCATATTCAGGAGAGTCTTTAATATACTCTTGGGAAACTTTTAAGTCTAAGTATGGGAAATCTTTCGCATATTGTGCAAGTTCTTCAGGAGTAAAGTTTTCTTTTGACAAATACTGATTCATTAAACGTGCAGGATTAATAACGGAATCATAAGAAACGTCTTCTGTACTTAAATTTTTGGAAGCCATTTCATATAGGTTGTTGTCAAAAACATCCTTTTCTAGGTTATCTGCTAAGTCAATTAGGTCTTCACCTAGTTTTGTTTTGCTTAATATACCGGCATTCTCTCTGATCCAAGGAATGAAACTGTGACTTTTATCACTGATTTCTTGAGAGATTCCACTGAACTCATCTTCTAAATCTAATTTTCTAGAGTATAGGCTATCTAATAACTCTTGGAATTTAGCACCTGTAACAATACCTTTTGAGTTAGTAAGCTTACCTCTGCTGTATTTTACTAGGTTTTCAAAGACATCATTTGGAACATAATCGACACCAAGTTCTTTTTTAAGGTAAGTAGTATAGAGTCCTTTAGGATGTTTTCTTAAAAAGTCTTCAAAATGGTAGTTGATAACGTCTAGGCTATCTTTAGCAATGCCACTTTGGAAACCCATTCTATTTGGAGCAAAGGTAAAATTACTTTTAGAAAGATTTCTAGTTGTTGGGCTTAACTTATTTAGAACCATATTACGAGCTTCTTCAATACCATCATTTTCCATACGATACATTACATCTTCATAAAATTGTCCTAAAGGTAATGGATTTCCATAATAATCAGTTTGCCCGTTTTCAGCAAAATGTTCTGCTACAAAGTTGCTTAAATCGTCTTCGTCTAAGTCATTTAAACGAACAACGTAATTGTCACGGATTTTATTTTTATAATTGAGTATTTCTTCAGGAGAAAGTTCTGGATGGTTTCTTTCGTATTCTTGAACATCCCAGTCAAAATCAAATTGTTTAAAACCGACTTCAGGATTGTCATCAACACCGTTAAGCATTCCTTTTTGGAAGTCTGCAGAGTGTTTTTCCATACCTTCAAAACTAGATTTAAGAATGTCTTCACGTTGTTTTTTAGCAGTATCTATAATACGTTGTACTGCTTCATTTTTAGCAGCAAGTTTCTCTGCTTGAACAGTATTAAAAGCTGCTAAATCTTGTTGATATTTAGCAAGTTCACTTGGATTAAGGTAGCCAGTCATACCATCAATTTCTTCTTTGATGGCATAAAGTTCTGGGTCATCTATTGGGTTAATGTCTGAGGTAATGTCATCAGACATTTTCTTTAAGGTTGTTAGAGTGTCTGGGTTAAGGTCAGAATAGGATGTGATACCAGAATCAAAGTCAATGATTGGTGTTTTTTCATGTTTGGTCACCATATCGATGGGAGAGGTAGAGCTTGCTCCACCTAGGAAATCACGGATTCGTGTTAGCCCTTTACCAATTAATGCTTTACCACCTGGGAATGCCATATTACCTGCAACATTAGCAACGACATCATCATAAGTGTTCAAAATCTGTCCAACTTGACCAACTGGCGTACCTTTGTTAAGTCTGGCTAATTGCCCACCCATAATACCAGGGTCGGTGGCGAGATCTAAAGACATACCAGCAATTTTATCACCCATTGTGGTAAAGTCTTGTTCAGTTAATGGAGTATTAACACCTGCAAGTTTTGCCATTGCATTGCCTGCGGCTGCCATTAACTTTGTACCTTGGTAATCATAGTCATCTACAAATATTCTACGGAAAGGATTTTGTGGAGCTTCGTTTGTTCCACCAGTGACTTGTCCTAAAGCGTTGACACCTTCTGTCAAACCACCAAGTATGAAATCATCTGCCTTATCCATTGAACGCCCGAAAGTGGAAAGGATTCCCATTCCTGGGCCAAGAATACCTTTTCTGCCTGTTAGTGCATTTTCGAGCATAGATGCGTACCCGGCACCAATTCCACCCAGTGGGCCATATAGTTTTCTATAGTAATTGGTAACTTCAGCATTAAAGAGTGGATCAAAAATGTCATCCACGTATGGCTTATTAACTTGTTGTTGTATCATTTGTCCATTTAATGGAGCTAAAAATTTACCGATTGCCATATTTAATCCTAATTACCATATTTATTTCTTGAATTAATTGCTTGTCTTAAGAGTTCTCCAAAGTAATCGTCATCACCGAGATGTTCTCTTTCACGTTGCAATCCTCCTATAATATCCTCATTTGGATTTCTTATAGGGTCAAAAAGTCCCATTTCTAAAGCATCTGGATAAGCGTCATAAGGGTCAGTTAAATCAGTGTATGCTTGTGATACTCTCATTTGTTCTGGATATGACATACTACTAAGTGTAGCAAATAGACTTTTTAATAATGGATTCATAAGCAGATACCTCTGGGCTTATTATACAATAACTGTTAAAAAAGAAAAAGACCTAAGGAATAGGTCTTATTTATAACCGTGTGTTCTAAACCATTCTAGGTAAGCCTTACGGGCATCTTCATCTTGGCTGCCATCTGTATCGTGTAAGAGTTCACCTAGATGACTAGCAAATGTTGGGCTACCTGTTGGATGAGGAGGTTCTTCACCAGGAATTGGAGGATCATCTGTTAATAATCCATTATTGAGCATTACAGCCGCAGATGTTAAAGCAGGTGTGTCTACAATATTAGGATTACCTAACATACGATCGGCTAGGTTGGCTAGATCTGAATTGTCTGCCCAATCTGATGGAAAGCCTTGTGCAGTATTTGTAAAATCAGAGTTATTTATGTATTTACTATATTCATCATTTAACTGGCGTAACGCTATGTTATCTGGATAATCTTGTAAATACGTTTTGTATGTGAACTTGTCTTCTAAAAGTTTAGGGTCATAGTTTCTATTGATAGCTTCTTCAATAGAAGTATCAACACCGTTAGGGTTAGGAGAGTATCCACCGAGAGCATATTTTAAAGCTCCCATAAGTTGTGGAGCCATTCGTAATGCTTGCATTAATAACATTGGATTAATTGCCATGGTTATCTACCTCCATAATAAGGTTGAGTTTGTTCTTGTTCTTTCTTTGCACGTAATTTGTCAAAAAGTGCACCGAGCTCACCACCACCCATTGTCATTATTGCAGCAGTGTATGGACTGGCTCCCATTAGATAAGAACCTAAACCACCAAGGGCTAGACCACTTAACTGACCACCGAATTTGTTATTATCCATTAAACCACCAATATTGCCAGCACCTAAACCGACAAGACCAGCAGTTTTAAATGGATGTTCTTTTGCAGCATTTAAAGCTAATGATCCTAAAGCAGACGGGCCAATATTTGAGTCTTGCATTGCACTAGCAAATGGATTGTAGTCTTTCATATCACCAATAGCTTTATCTGCATCAGGGCCAGGGTACTTGGCTAGGAAATCAGCTCTTGAATTGTCTGACCCTGCATTGAACATTTGTTCAGAGGCTGCCATACCGAAAGGACTTCTCATTAGCTTTTGGAATAAATCGTTAATCATTTTTGCCATAATCTATCCCCTCCTAGTAAAGTTGATTGAAGTAGTGTGTGGAAAGACCAGCTCTACCTAAACCAGTAGGACGCTTCATTGTCTTGTATTCGGAATCGGCTTGTCTTAATTTACTGTAAAGACCTTGAAGTTCACCTGTGGCTTTGTCCATAGAATTACCATATCCTTGGATACCAGAGTTGACTAAACTACCAATACCATTGATAGCAGCACCTGCACCACCACCTACAACACCACCAATTAAAGCGGACAATAGGGCTTGAGGAATGCCTTTCATACCACCTTCTAACGCACCATTCATACCGTTATTGAGGCTGCCATTACGCATCTGACGAAGACGTTTTTCATCAGCAGCGTCTAGATACATATCGTACATTGGGTTTGAGGCAATAGATAAATTAATGTCATTCTTTAAGGAATTGTAGTCGCTGTCTTTACCAGCATTTTCAGTAAGACCTTTAAAGGCTTTAGCACCTTGATAGAGTCCCATACCGGTTCTTGCAACACCACCAACTGATGGGCCGTCTTGCCAGACAGGTTGTTCTCTAAGTCCTTTTAAGCTTGGTAAAGAAACACTACCTTTAAATAAAGGTTCTTTACTTCCAGGTTTATTAAAGTACTTACTAAAGAAAGCTCTAACACCAGACAATGCTCCAGGATTTACTCCAGGAGTTGCACCGCCTGATGGACTAAGACTTGAGGCTCCAATCATACCTGTATTAATCATATTAATAGCTTCTTGTCTAGAGTAGTTGTCAGCCATTAATTCTTGAAGTAGATCATCGTAATACATACTATTTCCTCCTATTAATAACTATTGTTGTTATTATTTCTATTTGCAGCACTGCCATATCTATTTCTATAGATACCTTCACCTAAGGAATTACCTTGGAAGTAATCATTGACACGATTGTTCCAGGCATCTCTAGCGTATTGGTTTCTATTCAATGTATGATCCATTTGAGATTGAGCGTAACTTAACTTACGTTCAGCACCACCTTTTAATAGGTTAGCACGATTCATAAGGTTTTGATTCATATTATTCATATAATCTTGACGTAAACTGGATTGTGCTTGTCTATGAGCAAGGAGTTGTTGTGCAAGGGCATTGGATGTGTCTAGAGATTGCTGTGCAGATTTTGCTTGCATTCCAAGTTGTGTATTAATGTTAGCAACCAAACGTTGGGCAGCACTAGCCCCACGTATAATAGCATTACGTTTTGAACGATCTAATTCATAACGAGTAGAACCAGCAATAGCTTGTTGTTGCATTGCTTCGTTCGTTAATGCTTGATTTCTATAATCAGCGAACATTTGATTATTTTCGTCAAATTGTTGCTGTAATAAATTATTTACATTACCAGCTGCTTGATCGTATAAATCTAGGATTTGTCGATTTTCAGCATCTATTTCTCCACGAGCTTGGTTTTCAATGTTAGTGAGCTCATCTAAAGATAAAAATTCAGGCATAGTGCCTAAATCATTATAGGCATTATTTATGTCATCTAACATTTTCTCTAAGCCGGCTCTGTCAGTTTTATCTGTCCAGGTGTTTGCATTAAATAAATTAAAACCATCATCACCATATTGAGCAACTAATGCCTCTATTTGAGATTGAGAAAGCTCTGGATGGCTTTGACGTAAATAGTTTGCTAACGCTTTATTACTAGATGCTGAAGCATTAGCGTTTCCAACTTGTACACCAGTGGCTGTCCCACCTGCAGCAGCTAATGCTGCAATGATAGCGGCAATGGCACCAGCAGTTAATGTTATATAAGCCATTACTTAATTCCCTCCTTTTTCATCTTTGCTTTCAAGTACTTAGGTACCATTGAAAGTAAGTCGGAGTAGTCTTCTTCACCCTTCTTTTCGGATTTCCATTTTGGTAAAGGATTTAAACATGTTGCTGCCAGTTGTGAAATGCCGATTGTAAATAGACAGAATATAATTTGGTCAACAACACCTTTCAAGAAATAGCAAATACCTAAAGCAACAGCAATAGGTAAAATTTTATTTTTCAATCCAAGAAGGATTTGTTTTGCGTAAGAATATTTTTTAGAGTAAGCATCTATGACTTCGTGCAAAACGGAGAAGACTGCAAACGCGACTAAGACAATGGAAACAATACCCCATCCATTAAGAGCTACTCTCATTCCTGTAACGTTACCAAGGTCATCTGTTGTGACTTTGTAACCGTACTCTGTGAATAGCCCAAACTTAATGGAGAATACAGTAATAGGAGCAACAACAGCCGATGCTACCCATCCAAACATCCTGAGCCAGAAAATTAAAAGATCTTTTCTAGCGGCTGCTGAAGAATTGTTTTCCTCTGGTGGAAGTGTATATTCGTCTGCCATAATTTTAGCTCCTTTACTTTAGTATAGTTTATTTGACGTTATTTGTCTAACGTATCTTGTTGCGAACGTTGTTTGATTTCCTCTAATGCTTCTTGCTTAATAGATTTGGTTTCAAACTTATCGTCTGCAAGATATTCTTCGTGAATTTCAGTACGCATTTCTACGTACTCTGCATCGATGTCGTTTAACTGGCCTCCGACAATGAATCCCATAAACATGGATGAGAATAAGTTCATCATACGAACTGCAAATTTAGCAGAGGCTTTACCGACATCTAATTTAGTAGCAAGATCTCTAGCAAACATTGTGAAGATCATTGATACTACAATAACTATAATGATTTTTGAAACGATAGAAACTAAAGCGAAATCTCTTTTCTTTCTACCTTCACTATTAGCACGCTCTGATGGTGTTCTAGAATCAGAAATAGTTTTTGCTGATAAGTAATATTCTGGAGGAGGAAGTTTGACTTTTAATCCGTCTTTTACTTTAAGACAGACTTTTACTTGCTCCTCAGATAATGCTGGATAAGGAGTATCATTGATAAGCTGAGCTTGATTTGTTAAGGATTGTATTTCTGGAACAGATAAACTTAAGATTGTGATGTCTTCGATACCTGCCTGGAAAAGTGTACGCTCTTTAATCGCAAGAATATCTCTTGGTTGTTGTACAGTTTTAATCCATTGTTTAAAGCGGTGCTTATCTGTGATACGTTCTTTCGTACCTTTAAAGGCTGCGGAAGCTTTGGCAATTCTACTTGCTGGATTGTTAGCATTAGTTGCCTGTGAAATGAATATCAGGCACACCATACCTAGAATAGTAATTGCTATGATGATAAGAGTATCTGTTATAAATTCATTTGATTTAAGGTTATCTGGTTCCCAGGTAAACGGAACAAATGAGAACAAGACGATCATTGCCATACCTATGAGTAAGGCAGTGACACCTAATAAGATTTTCTTCGTAACGTATTTAGAAGCGGCCTTTACGAGGTCTTCTGGTGATCTACTCATAATTTTTTAATCCTTTCTCTTATAAGAATGCCTGCAACAATAAGTGCGTATACTGTTATTGCAACATAGAGTGTTATAGCCCACTTAGATTTAAGCCAAGCTATAATATCTGCTCCTGAAATTGCATACCCTATAAAGAGGAAAGCAATAGCTATAATGACTAGAATGATAAGTGAGATTATAAGTGTAGCGTTTTTCTTTTTCATAAGTTAAATGGATGTACCGTTATCCGTTGTTCCTTTGTTCTCTGAAGAATTTCCGTTTGCAATTTCTTTGATGGTATTCTCTGCAGTAGCCTTTAAGAGTTCTTTTTGAAGATTGAAATCTTTAATAGCTTTCTTAATTTGTTCTGACATTAAGTTAACGTCTTTATTAGCAGAGTTCTTTAATAAGTCGATTAATGCAAGTTTTGCTTTTTCATCACCAGATTGTGAAAGAATAAGTGCAGAAAGTAAATCTTTATTTTGAGCTTGCATCTCACCGATTACTGGCATAAGCAATGCATCTACATATTTTTCAATGGCAGATTCTGTATTGGTGGCGAGCACATCAACTTTTTGTGCGAAGACATTATTCAATTCTAAACCGAAATCATTAGCAGTCTTAATAGCCTTACCTTTGTGTTTAGTACCAAAGATAATACCAAATAAGATGGAGAATGCCGCTAAAATGTAATAGAACATTTGTAAGAGGATTAATGGGTTAGATAAAAGTTTAGACCAATCACCATCTTTAGCTGCCATTAGCATACCTGCAGCATCATCAGTGTATACTGTTTTTACCTGGAAAGTATGCACTGCATCTTCTGAATCATCAAAGTTTTTAACTCTCCAACCAGTGACCCATTCACCATCGATTTTTAAGCCATCGATATAATCGGTTTCTTGGTTGTCATAGATTGAATAACCTAAGAGTTGTTTTTCTTTGATGATGAGGTCTTTTGAAATTTCGCCAGTTTCGGCATTTGGGATTTCGATAATTTCACAGGAGATAATGTCATTCTTTGTGTATACACTATCACTTGTAAATTGGATGTTTGGCCCGCTTGCAATGGTTGCAGAGGCTAAAGCCGTGAGAAATAGAATTTTGAACATAGACGATCTCCTTAATTTATTCCTTGAAGTGTAGCTACAGCCTTGGCTAAAGATGTTAAATTGTTTTCATTCTTTGATACAGATGCCTTTATGGAATCAATAGCTGATAAGACTTCTTCAAATTTATCATTTGTACCTTTAGTTAAGTCTGTAATTTTTTGTTCTAAAAGAGCTACAACGTCAATAATTTTATTTGTTGTTTCAGCATTAGTATTAACTGCGTTAATAATCTCTTGAAAAATTTTATTGTTAACAACTACTCTGTTTGAGGCAACGTTGCCTGTTGCAGGATTAATTTTTTCAACTTTATTCATACGTATGCTCCTTTTAATAGTATTATACAATACTTGTCAAAAAATTAACAATATACATTTGTTTTCTTTTAGATTAAGAAAAGAGCCATACTTAACGTTGTACGTGGCTCTTTTGATAGTTTGTGTTATAACATTGTGTTAGAAATTGGTTCTACATTATCACTAATTCTTAAGCTATTGTCTTCAACTGCATATTCTTGAGTCAAATGTGTCCAGTCATCTGGCAATATTGAAAAAACAATTTTACTTGATAATTTAGTAGGTTTATATACTCCTATTCCTAATAACGGATACTGCATGTCATTATTCTCATCATAAGCCATACCACCAACACCATATTTATATTTAACAGAATTTGTTATAGTTTGGTTATTTGCTATGAGATTATATAGAAGAGAAGGTGTTGTTGCTTCGATTGATGATGATGAAATATATGAGAACATATAATAAAATCCATCATTTATTCCTTCAACAGTTATAGTATGTCTATAAAGTAGATTAGACTTATTGTTCCATTGTGTGGTTGTTGGGAGTTTATAACCAGAAGCGATATTAACTGTTGGGTTAACACTAGCAGTTCCACCAATAGACAAACCAGTTCCTGCAGTAACGCTTGTAACAGTACCCCCATTAGAGGGAATGCTTTTAGTCACACCATTGATAGTGAGGGATGTCCAGTTTGTTCCGTCATTGGCACCTGATACAGGATTTAAAGCAACCCACTGAGAACCATTATAGTATTTAAAAGTTGCCATAGTGGGACTCCTTTACTAGTTGTTAGTATCAATCCAAATATCACCTGTGTTTGGGCTAGATGGAGCGGAACCACCTGCTGTACATTTAACATAGCCTTGTTGACCGACCCAAGTTTGAGTAGCATAACCTGCTAAGCTTTGGTGAGATGTTAAGTATTGACTGTGTGTATGGGATTGAGAAGCTGCCATACCATCAGCAGCAGATTTACCATTCAAATCACCAGTAACAAGTTTTACATGGCCGTAAACGCTTGATGTACCTAAACCATAAGTTGTAGCACTAGAAGCATGGTTGTTTGGTGCTTTACCACTAATGTCTTGGTGAGATGTTAAAGGCTTGATTGTGTTGCTACCTAAAGTAATAACACCATTTTCAATCTTAGCATCTGTGATGCCATAACCACCGAGTGTTGTTGGTTTGCCAGTGATAGCGTTCCAACTCATATCTGGTTTCGCTGTTTCTAATTTGGAAAATGTAATCATATTCATATCAGTGTCAACAGCAGAAACCCAACGGTCTGGGACTTCACTGTTGCTAACATAAATAACGTCACCTATTTTCAAACTAAAGTAGTTCCAGTTTTTAACCACCCCAATAACAGGAGAATGGTGATACATATCACTGGAAGCACTAATTTTTACTTGACTTTTATTTCTATCTTGGTCACCACTAACCCATTTATATGGTAGTGTGATTGTATCTGCTTGAGAATTGAACTCTCCGTTGCCAATCGCTGTGCTACCGTCTTTGCTATTGTAAT
This sequence comes from uncultured Clostridia bacterium, assembly GCA_947165815.1. Lineage (GTDB taxonomy): Bacteria > Bacillota > Clostridia > Christensenellales > CAG-917 > RGIG8124. Next base: position 21,368 of record CAMVBZ010000002.1, on the reverse strand, counting down.
CTAAAACGAGGGTCAGATTGTGACCATTTGCAAGTTTTTCAATTTCAAACATTGCTGAACTGATTGTTGAACTATATCCACTGTTATCCATATAAATATCAGTTGCATATAAAACAACATTGCTGGACAATGCCTTTCCATTGATAGTTCTTGATGTTTCAACAAAAGTTTTGTCTTCAACTGCCCAAGTGTTAGCACCTGTTCTCTTTAGATAACCATTTGTAGAGATATTAGCGATAGCAGTTAAGTCAGCGTCTAAAGGTTGATAGACACCTGAGTGATTGTGTCCAATAGCTGCATAAACACTACCTAATGTTTGTGCATAATTGTCTGTAGTTAAAACTCCAGATGGCACTGCTGCTTTTGCGTCTTGAACACCCTTATCTAATTTGCCAAGAGCAGCAGCAACAGTATCACTTGCTGAAATATTAGTTAAGGTATGCCCACTTGGAGCAGCAGCACTACCAGTGATGTGTGTGCCGTTGATTGTAACAGTTGCTGTGTTGTCACTAGACCCAAGCGTAAATGCTTGTCCGTTAACTTTAGTTTCGGAAGTAATGAACTTTCTAGCATTAGTCATTACAACCTGAGCTGCACTTGTCTTTAAGTAGTATTCTACCCAAGATGATCCGTTGTATATTTTGTATACCGCGTTTGTTGCCATAAATTAAGCCTCCGTTTTTATTTTTGGTTTTCTAGGTTTTGTAACTTTCTTTGGTTCAACGGGGTGTTCTTCAATAGGATGTTCATCTGTTTCTTCAACAGGATCTTCTTCAACCATTACGATACGCCCATTGATAAGCCTGAGTTTTGAAACATCGGTATCTTTAGGAAACCAAAATACTTTGCCTTTTGGATGTTCGATAACATCTCCAGTTTCATCAGCAACTAAACAGAACTTTCTGTGTGTAAGTTCATAACTAGCTCTGTCAACAACTGTCATCATGTCATTAATAGGAACAACTAGAGGTTCATTAATGTCTTCCTCTAATTCTAAGATTGCGACTTTCATATCTGCTAGAACGCCACAAGTATAATCTAATATCTTGTATTCGTCCTTAGCTTTGTTATAAGTGTAGTTTACTAAGATGCGTGCCATTATTAATTTTCTCCTTCGATTAATATAATGTTATCATTATTTTCCTCATTATCAAAGACTAAATCTTCAATCAAATTCTCTTGAGGTGTTTCTTGAATAACACCATCGTGAACTGGATTGATATATCCTGGATAATTAGGTTCTAAAACTTCGGATTCATTATTACCTTCTCCAGGATTTATATCAATCCATACTTGATTTTGGACAAATCCGGATTGAGGTTGTTGCTCGGAAACAATAGGAAGTTTGTCTGTGATTTCTTTTTGTAAACCTTCTACGTTTTCGTGTGATGTAATTGGTTTAATAAAGACTTTACCTTGAATCAAGCGACCATCTTTAGTTATGACAGGAATAGGATCACCGTCTGGTAAGACAGAAACATAAGTGTTACTATCGTTTACTACGTATACGGATAATTCGTGAAGTAATGATCGTAAAGCTTCTACATCTCTAACATTTTGTTCTAGGAACTCTATGACTGCATTCCAGTCTTGAATTGTAATGTTGTGTGTTTGGAAAGTTTTCTTGAGAGAAAGTAAAGCCGTTTCTGAAAAATTATCATTATCAAAATGGTTAATGAAATCATTAAGAGCATTTTGTAATTCTTCTGGAGTTAAAGGCGTTAATTCTTCCATACTATTCCTCACTTTCTACTTCTTCAACACGTTTCCACATATAAACAACAAGATAAGGAGGCATATTTTTACCTGTACCATCTACACCTTCAGCTGTAATTGTATGCTTATGATTTGGAATAGTGTGTTCGTGAGCAAGCTCCATTTTTAATTTATATCCAGGACGCGTATGAGTTGCCATTAGTCCGTTTAAGTTTATATCTCTAAGGGTGAAAGAATATCCTGTATTAAGAGATACTTTTGATATTTTTACATAGGTATCTAGTTGCATATCCATTGGGACATTGGTAGGATTTCCGCCACTATAGTCTTGCATACCATACATAAAATCTTTAGTAGTTTGGTCACCATCCAGAGCTTTAGAACCGATGTTAGGTTTTAGGTCTTTTCCCCACAATCCTTGGATAAAAATACAGTCACCAATACCATATTCAATATTAAGGTTTTTATTAGCAGTTGTTTCTAAATGGGCTTCTGTCATTTCGTGGGAGTGTGCTACAATAACAGCATCTTTTGAACCGCCTGTTGCACCAAGTTCATCATTATCACCTGCAGCATACATAAATTTGTCTTTAATACGTACCCAAGTACCTCCTAATAGTTGTTGTATTGGACATATTCCGTCAAATTTATCTTCTGCACACATGTAGATAGACCCAACTGGATAAAGAAGGTCTAAAAGTGGAAGATTTAAAACACCACTACCAAGAAGACTTGCTGCTGGTTGCTTTTCACTAAATGCCAGAGATTTGATATTTTCGCCTGAAACAAGCTTTTCTTGGGGTTTAAACACATCGGGTTCTGTTGCAGCTTCTGGATTAAAATTCTTAAAACTATTTGGCCCAATCAATGGGTAGACATTAACAGATTCATCTAATGCTGTTTTTGTTTCGTTTAATGGATGCATTTGTACATATTTATCAGCCATAAGTTAGCCTCCTATTGTTTATTAGGTAAAACTCTAAATCTAGTATTTAAGGAAATGTACTTGAAACGATATTTTGACTTGCCAGTTAAAACATGTCTAATTGTCTTTCCTTTACCAGAATATTTTACAATAAGTTGTCTTAAAATACTATTGTAATCAGCATTTACATCCTGGAACGTTGTGTTGAGTGTCCCAATATCTGATAGTGTGTTTTTCCAAAGAGCACTATCTGTATTGCAATCCCAATGGATTGGGCGTGGGGAACCATCTGTCATAATGTCAAGAGTAACAGGGAACATATCTTTTGGATGTAAAGTTGCAAAGATTAGCTTGGATTCTAGGAATTGTTTATCTAGAGCATAGTTTGAAGACTTTTGTCCTGAATCAATACTAAATGAAATTGGTGTAATTTTGAGAGCTTCAAAGTTAACATCATTTTCAGCAACAATTTTTAAGGATTGTTCATTGATATATTCATAAAGTTCTTCAGGTGTTTTATGTGCATAGTCCCCGTATGGGATTTTTGAATAGACTACATTAGCGTCAATCATAGTGTATTTAGAAGTTAAGAATGCCATAACGCGTGTGTTTTCGTTATAGAAAGCATCTATATAAGAGCCTCCTACAAAAACATCAACTGATTCACCATCAACCTCATCAATATATCCAACTTCACTGAATTGTTGTAAACGGATTTTTTCAAGAAGTACTTCGAGATTGTCTTTGAAGAAGAATGTTCCGTTGCCAGATTTAACATAAGCTTTATCAATCGCAAGGATTTCTGTATCTAAAAGAGAAAGTGGATATTCTTGGAACGTCCAGGCTTTTCTTTCTAGATCGTAAATGAAGCAATATGTTTGTCCAGCGTTTGTTGGGATAAACACTCTATATGTGAGAGTGTCTGTATACCCAAAGTTATTGCTTTCAAATGTAGTATTTACAGTATGAGAGAAAAGTTCTTCAATAGGTGTACTAATAATGTGAATATTTAAGTTATCATCATTAGAAGCGTAGAAGTTTGGAACAAGTCTATAAACTTTATCACCAGACTTAAAGTATATTGTGTTCAAGATAACAACAGGTGTTTTAGCATCTACCTTTGGAAGACCTAAAGTGCTAGTAATAAGTTTTATAGAGTAAGTGTTGTCTTGATTAAATTTGACTAAAGAAATGTCCTTAAGTGTGAACACAATGAAGTAGTTTCTATAACTAAGAACTTTAGTAACTTCTGTAGAGAAGTTTAAAATATTTAAAGCTTTTACGATCATTGAGTCAACATCTGTATACCAAACATTGCCGTGGGCAAAGAACTTATAAGAGCCATCCTTAAAGAATTTTTCTCCATAGAAAATGTCTCTACGTTGTTTAGAAAGGTCTTCAACAGTAACTACGTTAGCATCTGCTTGAATCTTAAACTTTCCAGTGAAGGATACTTCATAAGTAGATGTTGTATCCGCAGTTGTTAAAGGTTCTTCGTAGTCTATACGAATACCTGCAAATCTTAAATTATGATTTTCAAGATCTTGATAGTATGCTGATGCTGTATTGTAAATAACTACTTTACTAGGAAGAACATCTAAACCTTCAAAGGAAAGTGTTACTTTTTCACCTGCAAAGACAGAACGTCTATTAGCAATATTAGACACAAGAAGTTGGTTAGAGCTTGTTCTGTCAAAGTATTGTGGATTTTGAACATATTCCCATCCTAATTGAGTAGCGATAATTATGTCACCAGCATTTACAGAGTTACCGCACCAATCAATACCGGAACTTGTAAATTCAAAGAACCATCCTACAAGGTCTTGGTAGCCAAGGAATAAGTCATCATTAGTTGGGCCGTAGCCTTGGTATTCCTGAGCTCTTGGGTCTTCATAGCCATGATCATAGTTTGTTAAAACAATACGAGAACCTGACCATGGGCCCTCAGATACTTCTTCGTATCTATCATGCATTGCTTGGGAAGTATCTTCACCCATTAGGAGTGTGTCTATAATAGAAACACTTGTTCTTACAGTACCTCCGTAAGTGCCATAGTCGATATATCTATTAGCAACCCATCCTAAATTTGAAGATTGTTGTGTTTGAATAGGTTGTTGGTTCTCATCAACACCAGCAAGAGCATCTGCAATAGTAAGTGTAATCTTCTTAATTTTAATGTTTTTGGAAGGGTCAGCTTGAATAGTTAATGAATTGCCTAAATAGAAATTATCATTATCAACTTTACCAGGGCGTAGTGTGATAATGCCATTTTCTACTTTAGGATCTGCACCTTCATGTCCTGGGTCATTATAATCAACACCCATAACACGAGAGGTGGAATATTCAAAGCTTTCATTAGTATCAAAAGTGTCTTTATTTGTATCAGTATCTAAATTGACATTTGTAAAATAGTTTTTAGAAACGTTTTTGTCTAAATACTTTTGAGCAGGTGTTTTGCCAGTATCTACATAAATACAGAAACGATAGTGGTAACCGATATTGGTACGTGAAATCTTTAAGACATCTGGACGATTCTTAATTAGGTCATTTTCATCATTTATATTTTCAAATGGAATAAGCTTCTTGGTAACAAGGTATGATGCTGCTTCTGTTAGTTTATTTGCGAAAAGTAAGGATTCAAATTCTTCTGAAGTAATATCAGATACTTTCTTTTCAACGTACGAAGATGCAGCATATTTCTCTAAAAATTCTGGACATACACTCCATTCAGCACCTGTAGCAGAGCGTTCCCAGCAACAATAGTAGCGTAAGTTAGGGTTATTAATAGTATTTGTAATAAAAGCTTTTAAGTAAATTAAATTAAGAGCACTGTTACTGTTTGCTGCCGTAAGAATGACAAATCCTTTACCTTCGATAGGATTGTCTTCTGTAAGTCTGTGTACAGGAATGTTGCCATTCAACATATCAGTGTCATAGTTATAGGATGTGTAAGCAAGGATTTTAGTAGTCCCATTAGCACCATAGTTGTACAAATCTCTGATTGCATAAGGATTGTCTAAAAGCATATTGAAATCAATACCTTGTTCGTCCATAGATGCTGTAATAGTGTTAAACTCTGGATGTACAATCTCAATGACCCAAGCATTATCTCCTAAATCGAAATTTTGATAAATTTTGACAAATCTATAAAGTACTCTATCACGAGGAGCGTGAACTAGATCATGATTAGTGGCAGTGTAGAAAGCTTGGTGGTTGATTTTTACGGTAAGAAGTGTGTGATCATTAGCATTGTAAGAGTTAATGAGCTCAGCAAAAAAGTTAAGTCCAGACGTATTTGTAAGAGTGTATTCCTTAACACTTTTGTCATAAAACTTTACATAGGAAGTAATCCCGGACTTGCCAGTAATGTCTAAACAGCCATTGACTAATGTAACTTTAGTTTCTGTGTCATATAAATAGTGTGTATCTTGATTGATGATGCGTTCTTTAAGGATTAAAGGTTTTCTTAAGATATATGAACCATCATCATCTAATTCAAAGTTCACACTTTTCTTTACAGTTTGGAGGTTTGTAACAGGAACATTAGAAACGATACCACCCGAAACGTTGATACGTTCTTCTTGGGCAGCATTGACAAGGCTCATGTTTGCTCTGCTTGCAGTTCGTTTAATCATCGAAACCACCTCTATCGTACATTCCACCAAAGATTGCATTTGATACACGATTATGTTTCATATCTTGGTAGATGGCCCTGGTTGGGACTTTAATATTCAAATTTGGCAAATTTTGTTCAACTAACTTTGTATAGGCAACTCTATCTGCATAGGTGGCGAGGCATACAGTAGCTGGGACATCGTAAGTTTCCTGTAATTGTTGGAAACCTTGGGTCATTTCTTCTGCAAAGGTTGTGGCAGTACCACCATCCCTGCAGGTATATTTATAGCAAATATATGGAATCATCCATAACAATGCCCACTCATCTGGAAGGTAATCAGCTAGATCACATTCTAAGATGTTATCAACTGTGCTCTTAATCCAGAAAACTTCATCACCAATAATACAACTGGTATAGTATTTGGTATCAGCATCTTCTTTAACATAGAAGCCATCAAGTTTGTCACAAGCATAGTAAGTGTTTGTAACTTTGTTTAAAACATAGAATTTCTTTGTTTCAAATACGAAATAGAATCTGTATCCTAATGTTTTAGCAGTCGCGGCATTAGCAGAAGTATCAAAGGATGGAATATCATAGTTAACAACTTCAGGGTCTTTGTCTAAACGAATACTCTTATTCTTAACTTTTGACATTCTTTGTTCATATTCTGAAATCATTTGAGTTACCGTAGGAATGCTTGTGTGTAAGGTTGTATTTAATTCTGCAATAGCCATATCAAAATATAAGCTAATATCAGAGTATGCTAAAGCAGGATAGTTAACTGCTTGGTTTATATTTTGGATCATTTCGTTGATAGTCATACTTATAGCCTCTTTCTTATATTTTACATAATGTAAATAGAAATGTAAATGTAAATAAAAGACAGGTTTTCACCTGCCTTTAAGGTTATTAGAAGGATTCTTTAAGCATTAGTTTCAATTACTTGAGGTTCTGTATCGGACAGTAATCTATCAACCTTTGCAAGACGTTCTTTAGCGTGGACACAATGTGTCTTGTTAATGTAGTAAGTTTTTCCATCAACAGGAATCGCTACACGGACACCGTTAACTGTGACAACGAGAGATGGCCCAAATTGGTTTTGGAACGTTTTGGAAATGGAAATAGGTTCCTTTGGTTCATTCTTGTACATCATCATAGTTTGTTGTGCTTCCATTAAGCTAGTACCATCAATGAGGGTACGTTCCCTAAAGTCGGATGTACGGTTGATATTATCGGATTCGGCTGGGCCTTGTCCGACTTTACCTGTGATAGCAGAAGCTAGAAGATCTGCTAATCTATTTACACTGTCACTGTTGCCTTCGTTAGCACGCTTTGCGTCTAATTCGGCTTGAAGTCGAGCAATAGTTTGTTGAGAAGCAACCAAGGCTAGTTCAAGTTCCTCAGGAGAAGCCTTTTGAGCTCCCCCTGATTCACCTAGCATCTTGGAATGCCCTACACTATTACTACCTATCTCAGATTCAGTAGTAACCTTTTTGTTTTCTGAAATTTCGTTAGACATAGTTCATTCCTCTTTCTACTGATTATCAGTCAATTCTGTCGTCGCCTGTCTTGTTAACATCGCCATGTTCAACTAAGGCTTTTCTGGATTCTGTGCCAGTACCATCAGCTTTAATTTCTGTGGAATCAAACACAACACCATTTGGTTCGATAGCTTCAACTTCAGCAGCAGCTGTGTTGGCTAAGCCCTTGATGTACCACTTAGCGGCATTGCCAGATGTACCATGTTCAACTTGATCCTTAAGGAATCTAATGGCTTTATTAGACTTAAGAGCAAATTGCATTGTTGGAACATCACCTTTGACGACATTCTTTTTGCCATTGGCATCGATACGACCACCATTGATTGGCTTAACGAGTTTGGACATTTTGATTGGGTAGACTTGTTTGGAAGTACCTTTAACATAGTGCACACCGCCAAATTCGTTAACTTGTTCTGGGTGATAGTAAGCACCAGAGCCATCTTGGTTTTCAGCGTAGCCGTAGTAGTAATCTGTAAATTCGTTTTTCAAGTCTGGTCTTGCGTGGACATTGACTCTGTATTGAGAAGGAATGGACATATAGTCTACAACTGCGTCTGGGTTGACGACCTTATAGCCTAAGCTATCGATCTTCCAACCGATGGATTGTCTTTGGTTCAATGGGTCTTCAGTACCAGCAGAACCTAATTCTTTCTTAATGAATTGAGGAGCTGTGTGGCCTTCGACACCGATTCTGAACAAAGCTTCTTCACCGATAACGTAGGAGTGGTGAACGTTGAGAACATCTAAATCGGCTGGTAATGCAGATTCACCTGTGAAGGTTGACTTTTTAGCGGCTGCCGCAGCTTCACCTGTAGCAAGGTTAACAGCAATAATCATTGTGTCAGCTGTGGAATTAGCATAGTCGGTACCAATAAAGACAAAGTTTTTATTGGCGGAAGCACTGTTGTAGATGTAGCAGATTTCACCATCTTCGTTAATGTAAGTGTTATCTGTTTTAATTGTTTTTGCTTTCTTGAAGGTAAGGGAGAATAAGTCAACGACAACATCACCCTTGTAAGCTTCACCTGTACCGGCAAACTTCATATATTCCTTAACACGTCTGTCTGTGATTAAGTCAAACATAACAGCACTGGAGATAAGACCTAAGAAGTTACCACCGGAGTATGGACGAACCTTAGCTGCTTCTTCACTGAGGACGATTTTACGGAACTCGTCTAAAGTTGGGTTGCAGAGTGGTGAGAGGCGGCTGATGTGTGAAACCATTGGTTTTTCAGCGTCAATCACTAAGGTATCTGGGTCACTCGCATTTGAGAAGACTTTCTTTGGTTGAGCATAGAATGTTTGACATTCAGATAAGAGAGCTTCTTGAGCTAAGATGTCCTTTGTTTCAGGAATCTTTAATGCAAGTTGACGTGTGTATTCAGAGATAAGTGGGTCAACAACTGCCCAATTAACTTTATCTGTGAATTTCATAACACGACCATAAGATTTGGTACTACCTTTGATAGCGACCATTCTGCCTTGATCACTTGCTGGTGGGATACCTTCAACTAATGGTTGAGTGTGAGCTGCTAATGAAAGCATTCTCTTGAAGACGATTTCGTTAGCACCATTGTTAGATGGCATAGTTCTTTCTGTTGCTAAACCATCAAAAACGTAATCGCTTTCTGCCAATTCAATGGTTTTGAGCATAATCTTGCTGTACACAACAGCAGGTTGCATCACGTTTGGGCCTTGAAGTGGAGATTGAGGTGCAGGATTACGATACACCGAAGTATTGTTGATTAATGTTAAATCATCCATTGATTTTCATCCTCCTATTTTTTGTTCAACATACTGAATTGGTTTGGCATAGCTTGTTTCAAGAAAGCATCGACATAGGCATCTTCAACTTTTGAAGCTGCGGCTCTGTTGCCCTCTGGAATACTTGTGCCACCGTAAATCTGAGATGTGTTTGTAGGTGTCATTCTTTGGAGGCGTATAGCATATTGCTCTGGATAAATGGCTTTGAAGACAGTTTCTAAGTCCACATTTGGCATAGCAATATTGATACCTTTTTTCATAGCAGCATCACCGAATGTTACAAGGTCTTGTTCTGAAAGACCGAACTTATTACCGAATGTTGAGAGTTTATTGACAAAGGCTTCTTCAGCTTGTCTATACTCTTGTGTACGAAGGTAATTTTCAACAGCAGCAATACGTTGCTCTGTAGCATTGTTAGCATTACCTGCTTGGCCTCTACGTTGCATAATCACTTGATTGATTTGTTCAAGTGAGTAACCACGTTGCATAGCATTGATCACAAAGTTTCTCTCTTGGTCGGTATATTGGAATGTTTGACGTTGAGGATTGCCTTGTGGAGCAGCCTGACGTTGGGCTTGTTGTGCTCTAATAGCATCTGCTTGTGCAACGATTGCAGCAACTTGATCTCTTGTGAAACCTTGTTGAGGGGCTGATGCATTACCTAATGGTTGAGCACTTGGTTGTGTTGCAGGTTGGGCAGCTGGTTGTTCAGCTGGATTTGCTTGAGCAGGATTAGCCGCTGGTTGAGCGGTTGGTGCTGGTGCTGGGGCTGATTGTTCAGGAGTTGGTAAACCCTGAGCAGCTAAAGCAGCGTTGTTTAAATAGTTCTCCAAGCCTTGGGTATCACCAAGTGCTGGAATGCCTGAGAAATCATTTTGGTTTGTGTTATCCATATTATATAGGGCTCCTTTTACTTATAGTTTAGAATGTTGGACGTAAAGTGTCAAATACTTTTATTGTGGTTGGGCAGGTGGCATTTCACCATTAATATTGGTAGCTCCTAACCCTGTAGTAGCTGGTAACTGTCCCAGTTTACTTGCTTCAATCTGTTTAGCAACTTCGAGTACTGCTTGTTCTGGATCCATACCACCATCAACTAATTGCCCGAAGGCAGAGATGACAGCCATGTATTCTTCAATCTTCATATTCTCTTGTTGTGCTCTCATACGCTCCTGGAGAATGTTCTTTTGAGATTTTGGAATGTTCATCCATTCAATATATTCTTCTGGAGTAATGAAATCAGCATATCCGTGAGCAGCTGGGTCGTACTTCATTTGAAGTTCCATTAAGGCAGATGCTGCATCTTCTAAAGATTGGCTAGAACGTGGAGCAGCATTAGACACCGTAATCTCGATGTCTTCTCTAGCAATTAAAGCTGTTGGATCAAATTGTAAGGATTCCCCCGCTTCATCATGAGAAGCCTTTGATCCTGGAGCGTGGAAATCTTCAACTGAACCTTTGGCAATGTAGAATTGACACATGATTTCGATTTCTTTACGAACAAATTTGTCAATCATCTTGATTCTATTGCTATCACGCATAGTTGCACGATCAACGGCTTGTTCAACACCACCAGTTGTCTGGATAGAACCATAACTTCTACCAAGGTATGCTGCATCTACACCAGAGATGTTGGCAATTTCTTGTAAGAGGTATTGACGGAAACTGTCAATAGTCTTTGGTAACTCTGGACGATTGGCAAATGCTTGGACGATTTTAGGATCACAGTTTACAGTGAATGCCGCATCTGGGTTATCACGTTTGTTTTGATATTGGGCAACATTGATGCCGGCTAAAGAGTTAATGAACTCGGCTGGATTTTGATTTTTGAAGTAAGCAGTTGCTTCAATACTATCGATTTGGTTAAGGGTAAGTACTAGAGAAAGCACTTTATAGCATTTTGAGATACCCCAGAAGTTATTTGGGATCTTTTCATCATAAAGTGGGACGAATGGAATGATGTTAGGTTCAATGTTAGGTGAAATATCTAAAATGTTCTTACCTGCCATATAAATAACATCAACTTTTGGAGCAATCCTTGTTTGACCAGTCACTGGGTCTTGAACAACACGGTTAACTCTCTTATAACATGTGATAAATGTCACGACTTCATTAGAAGATTGTTTTGCTTTATCTGCAACTACATTAGCATTTAGGTTTCCATAAGCATCGGCAGTATTCTCAATCGCCCATAATGCATCCGCAAATCTTGAAATTGTCTTAAGGAAAGATTTCGATTTCTTTTCTACGAAGAATAAGTAAGACATTTCTTCTACCGTTTCAGCAGATGGGTCTGGGAAAATATTTGATGGATGCCAGGCTTTGGCTTGGAATTGTGTATGTTTAGCAGGATTAAAATAGTTTGAAACATCTGCACTATCAATAATGTTGCCATTCCAACCAAATAAAACACCGGAAGTGCCGTGGAGGAAAGCATAGTCTGCGGCTTCGCTATTGTGGTGATCCATATCACTGGCTTCCCACTTCATAGCAAAATACTTATTACAAACATTTGCGATTGGCCAAGCTTCTTTTGTAAGAGCTCTAAACTCCCCTTGAAAGGATGTTGGCATAATGGAAGCTTTTGTTGCTTCTTTAATAATTGTAATAGGGTTATGTGTAGGTGTTTGTACGTGTCTAGGAATTTTACGATTATAAGTTTTCCAGATGTCGGAATGGTCTGCGGCATCTAAAATTTTGAAAATTCTAGCTTGTTCAATCTTATATTGATAGGCTGTTTCAAAATCACGAATAATGTCATCAACATTGTATTCGGTAATACTGTACTTGTCTAAAATATCCTGAGAGGTGATCTTTTCAACAGATTCTGCAAGTTGCTTATTGTAGTCTTTCTCGTTCATAGATTAAGCCTCCTCTTTCATACCCGACAAAATGTCTGCTCCTAAAACGTCTTCATAGACAGCCTCTGGTGACTGTTCAGCAATATCATTATAGATACTGCTTAAATCATGAGAGGTATCAACTTTACCTTCTTTGTTTTCCATCTTATCAAGATCATCGTTAACTTTTGCTTGCATTGCAAAGTTTGCACGTTGCTGAATTTGAATTTCACGTTCTTCTTTTTCGGAAACAGGTAAAAGATGCAGTGTTTTTGCGATTTTGGTGAGTAAATTTAGGATTTTATCCTGTTTTTTCTCTATATTTGACAATTTTTGTTCAATTTCTTCGTGTTCCATAATTTCTATCTCCAATTTTAGCCAAAGTTGTCCATATATTCAACAACTAACTCGGAATTTTCATCCTCTGATGACAAATAGTTGTATGGTGTTGACGAATTTTGTCTAATGGACATTTCCCTCCATAAGTCCTCAAAGGTTGATGGGTCTTCTGGGAATTGTGGGAATGGTGAAAGCATATAACGGAGAGCATCTGGGAGGTGATTGTTCTTATCTTGAGGTTTTTCACCTTGGTTAGAATCATCACCGGTCTGTCTTTCCTTGTATTTGTATTTGGAAAGCTCGTTATATATCTTTCTACAAGTGTTGAAAATCTTCAATCTGCCGTGTTTTGCGTAGTTATAGAGCTTTTGGATCGTAGGAGCTAGAGAATTTCCCTCGCAATCACGTGCAGTTTGGAAAATAATCCCACGTTCTCTATAGACATCCATCCAACTTTGACCAGAAATTTGGTCTTTATTACGTCCTCTAGGATCACATTGATGAGGAAATGCCAGGAGGCGGTTTGGAAAGTCATCTGCAGCCTTGATTTTATTTATAATATAATCAAGGGGTTTATCATCTAAAACTTCCTCGACTTCGTTATATACATAAATTATCTTTTTTACTGGGTCAAGTGCCGCCACAACATGTGCGGTAGGATCTCTACGACCGAAGTCTGTGCCGGTTATTCTACGCCAGTGTGCTGGAATTTTGAAAGGTTCGCAAAACCAGTCTACAAAGTTTGGATAAACCAGACCTTCAGTGTATTTGAACGATCCTTTAAGGTATCTATTGACCCACCATTCTTCTTTATTTCTGGCTAAATTTTCCTCGTAATCTGGTGGGAGATAGATATTTGCAGATGTTGCAGAAATATGCGTGGAAATGGCTGGATCACGCTTTTCTGGAGGAACGTTATATCTATCTTTAACAGCTCCGTGGTAATAAATAACATCGGAGCACATAAGCCAGTTTTGATTTAGCCAGCCAACGTCTGGGTTAGAAGATAATAGCATTCTTAAACGGGACTTCCCTTTGAAGAATGCCGCTTTATTTCTAAGACGGGCAGCAATATAAGCAATGATTGGGTATTCAACTTCGGATGCTTCTTCTACCCAAATCATTGTTAAGTTCGCAGAACGAATTTTACCTTCTTTGTCCAACGCTTTAGCTGAAATACGGGTACCATTAATCAGTTGAAGATACCAGTTAACTTTGTCTTGGTTAGAGCGTTGCACAAGTCTAGAAGGTAAATTATCACAAATAAACTTCAAACACGTGTCTGAAACTTGGCCCCAGGTCGCAGCACCTATAAGTACTGCAGCATTTGGTATTTGTAAGGCGTGAGCAATGACCTCCATACCACAAGTATAGGTCTTTGCACTACCGAATCCGCCCGCATATAACTTCTTTAGATGCTCATCCTTATGGAAAGCTTCTTGGTGAGGCATAGGTGCATACGTACATATATGAGCGTTACAGACTGGACAATAAACGAAAAATTCACAAGGAGTGCCGTTAAAGGATGGGTCTTCCTCGATTTTCCCGTACTTGCAGTGTGGACAAGTCATTCCTGGCTCTAAAGCAAAGAATCTTGTCATTCTACGTCCAAAAGCTCCTTTAGAGGAAGCAGTGTCCTGAGTTGCTGTAGGAGAATTATCATAGCCTTGCTGCTCGCCACCTATTGGAGTTTCTAGGAATTTTTCAATATCGTCTATTACGTTTTTGAGATTATTATTTCTTTTCATTTTTAAACACCGGTTCAATTAAGTTGAGGCGTTTATTGAGGAGGAGTTCAACTGTTTCCTCAGTCATACCAACCTCTTTTTGTAAGATGTCACCTGCTAGGATATATGCAGCAAGTTTGACATCTTCTGAATATTTTTTATCTTCTTCGGTTTCTTTACGACCTAATGTCTTGTCTACGCCTTTCTTAAACTTCTTATGGGCTTTAGATAGTTTGTAGTGTTCTTTCTCTGGGACAAGCTTGTTTAGGAAGATACCGAAAGTATTGTTGAAGTGTTTGAAAACATCTTCTCTTGAGTTTTTCTCTAACAATCCTTTAGTGTAGGTTTCTAATACAGCCATCCATAAGCTGGTGAACTCAGCGGGAGAGAAGACTCCACCGTGGAAGTCTACTTTAACTTTTGTGTCGTCACCATTACGTATGGCGACACGTATAACCTTTTCATTTTTCTTATTCATAGTGTGTAGGGGCTCCTTTATATCCATTATAAGCAAATCCTTTTTGCAAGACAAATAAAAACCTCTACGGCTGAATACTTGTAATCGGGAGATCCTGTAGAGGTTTCTGTTGTTTAGCGTGACACCAAACAGAACTGTTAGCACCATTAATATAACAAAAAGAACAGTCTTTTGCAACTGTCCAATTTGCCTCCGAAGGTTGATAGGAACATTATACCATAGTTATGGTAACAATCAAGTGTTGACAGTACGTGTCAAACAATCATTAGGGATGTGAACACTATAGGTATATAGTTTATATACCAAGCGTTCAGTATTTCAAACCCTAGCCCCTCATTATTAAGATTTAGTGAAATCTTTATAGATTTCGTAAACTTATACGGGCAGAACCCAATGGAGAATAAAATGGAAAAGTTTACTGGTTATCAAAAGGGCGAACTCGAAGGTAAGCCAACATTCAAATGCTGGTTTACAGTCATCGACCTCAAAGGTTTTACAACAACAAGGGTTAAATACCTCAATGAAGAAGACTTTAAGAAACTTCCTAAAGTCGGAGAGGAGATTAAGAAATGAGTAAATCAGCTTTAATCGCAGCTTTCCAGGCCTTCAGAAAACAAGCTCAAGAAAACAAACTTGAGTATTGCAAGAAATACGTTGCAGACCACGAAGGCAAAGCTGCAGACAAAAAAGATAGTAAGTAGCTATCACATAGGCACGCCTACGGGCGTGTCCTTTTTTTGAGCTGTTAATCGTAAAGATATATAGTTTATAGTGTGTATGTATACAGTATATACGCGTGTATAGTGTTATTATTGTATGTATTGTTGCACAACACATCAATTCTGTAGACATATATTGTCAAAATTATTTGGCACATATAGATTGTAGACTATAGTTAGAACTTTCCTAAGAAATTAAGAATAAAGAAGGGTTTTCTTTTAAAAGGGACAAGATAGGGAACTCTGCTATTTATCGTTACACGACCTTCCTAGAAAACCCTTATACAGCAATTAAGAATATTAGAAATATTCAGCATTTATTGAAGTGTATTTTTGACACACTGTGTCCAAAATTCACATTATCCTTATTTGGTGCAATAATTGCTACCTTTCGTATTTATTAGAAAGCTAGAGCAGTTATATAACAACTAGGAAAGGAGAAATATCAATGTTATTTCAAGTTGTTTATGATGAAGGAAAAGAGTCAACACACGTTTTCCAAACGCTCGTTTGTGCAGAAAATGCAGAACAAGCAATCCAGCATGCCAAGTTTAGCCCAGACTACAGGATTTTAGGTGTTTTACTACTTAGTAGTAAACATGAAGACAACATTTGTAATGATAATTACAAAGTTGCACTAGAGATTGAAGACCGTTTTAGAAACCAGATTAGAGATAATATCGTTTCTTACGAACCGGTTTTATCTAGAATGAGATAATTTTGCTTTATGCGAAATTATGAAATCTTATCAAAATTATCGTAAATCTATAAGGAGGATTAAGACATGATTAAGATTTTAGATAATCCAAACGAGCTCTTAAAAGAAATGGAGAGTAATGAATTAAAGCAAGAACATGATAAACATGTAATTTTGTTTAAGAATGTTGAGAGAGATAACAATATCTTGTTATTTAGTGAATTAGGTAGAGATATGTTTAAAGACAATCACTACATACTTAATAAGTATTTCAAGAATAAAGATGGACAAGATTGTTATTACGCAAATCTTTTATATTTTCGTAATATTGAAAATATCAAATTAGAAGACATTAAAGCTGCTTTGAAATTTGATTTTCAAAAGAATATTAGTTTAGCAGGTTATAAATATAATCTAGAACATTACAGATTTGCTACGCAAAGTATGCAAGATGAATATGAAGAAGATTTATTTAAGTCTAATAAAGATGAAGTTTTAGAGTTTGAAGCCGATAGACGTAAACGTATAGAACCTTTAGACTTTGGAGCTTTAGAAACATTATATTTAGTCTTACATAAGGCTTTAAGACAAAGATATATAATGTTGTTTAATCTAGAAACAGTTCCAGGCATTCTAAATAATGCCTTAGGTTGTTATTTCTTAGGTGTAAATTGTGGGCCTAGCAACGAAGCAATGTATGCCAAAATAGCTGAAATTAGACAGCTTTTAGAAAATCCTACAGTCATCGAATGGCTTAAAACAGGTGTTACAGACATGTCTTTCGACAGAGAAGATTATGTTGAAACATACCAAAAAGTTCTAAGAAGTCTTTCAGATGTTAGAGCTGAAGATCTTGAAGAATATAGAGAAGCCATACACAACGAGTATGACTTGTTTGAAGATGAAATTCTATCGAATAACTGTATAGACGCTTGCTCTTATGTAGAAAACGTCAGTTATACAGAAATCGAAGAAGATTCAGATGATTATCTAGATTAAAGAAAGAGGGATTTTCCCTCTTTTTTTAGGATACAGTTCGTAGTTGACAGAAATTGTCAAATCTCCTGCGTATACACGAGAAGATTTTTCCATACATATATACATATTAGAGAAAACCTATTATATGTAAGAAAAATAGATTTTAGAATAATATAATATATGAATATATTATAGAGATGTATCCTAAGAAATAGTGTTGACACAAAGTGTTAAAAACCAAATTTATTTTTTATTTCGCGTTTTGTGAAATTAAATAAAAAATATTTGATTTTCTAAAAAGTTCTTAAAAAAGGAGGTTTAACGACCATGGAAAAGAAAAGAACAGAATTAGACGTTGTGATTACAGCAGTCACAAGTCCAAACAGAATCGCAGCTATTGCAGAAGAACAAGCTATTAACCCTCAAGAAGTTTTCGTTAGAATTAACTTCAAAGTCGGTGAAAAAGAGTTCACATCCAGCAATAAGTTAAGATTCTTAGGCCAAGAAGGCTATCAAAAGCTTTTAGACGCTAAGGAATCGGGCGACCCAGTTAAAATCACTCTTACAATGAATGATAAGGGCTCTTTGTTCTATCTAGCCAATGATATGCACGTTGAAGTTGCTGATTTATTCAGCACACCAGTTGAACGTGTAGACAATCGTGCCAGTATCGCAGATTTGTTCTAGTGATTAGTTAAATTTAAGAGGGCTACTTCGTGTAGTCCTCTTTTTTTACAGCGTAGCCTAAAAAGACTTTGTATATGCCTAAGTAACTCAGTCTGGTAGAGTTCGGAGTGTTACCTGAAACAGTGGTATAGACCGACAACATATGTCTAGTCGGTAGTCATAGGTTCAAATCCTATCTTAGGCACTTTTATTTAATGGAGGCTTTGAATATGCCTGATAGAACATTAGTAAATGTTGAGTTCGTATGTCCAAGATGTGGCATACATCATTTCATTTATAATATGCCAAAAGACTTATTAGAAAGAGTTATACATAGACATGAAAATGAAGAACTCATTCAAGATATTTTACCAGATTATAGTTTGGTAGATCGTGACAGGTTTATTACAGGGTACTGTGAGCACTGTCAGTTAGAAACAGATTCTAAAGAATTACCTTTATAAAATACAGACTGGCCATTTTATTCTCCATATTCCATTAATTGCCTAAAGTCTGTGAAAATATGTTCGTAGTTTTAAGAAGGAGGAAAATAGTATGTCTAAAACAAAGAACGCTAATGCCATTAAGTATATTTACTTAACTATGTTTAATGGTGAAGATTTAACATTCAACACACAAAGATTAGAAGTGTCTAGAGAATATTCTAGATATGTGTCTTTAGCCGATGGTTCACGTGTGGATACTGATAACATCGTTGATTTACACGGTAGTGAAGCAAGAAAGTGTTACCGTAGTGGCAGTAAAGGATGCTCTGAAGTATCAAAACTAATGTATGAACTCCTTGAGAACAAGCGTGTTTATACACTTAAACCTATTAATAGAGCAACTAAAAATCAAATTTGTGATGAACGCATTTTAGATTTTGCATCTGCTATTGATAGAGATGAAGCAGCTGTTACCAGAGCGTGTGAAGAAGTTAAACGTTTTGAGCAACGTTTAGCTAAAGACAAAGATTTATTTGCTAAGTTAAAAGCCATTCACTATAAGTAAGGAGGACTTATTATGGTGGAATACGATTCCAAAAAGATTTTAATCTATTTAGCTGTTAAATATAATGGTGATCCATTTAAGATTATTAATGCTGTTCGTTTACGTGAGGACGAAAACGTTCCTTATAAAGAAATAGAAAAAGTCTGTGATAACCTTAAGTGTAAAGTCATCACTTATTTAGATAAGGAATTTCCAGAAACTTTAAAGAAAATGTTCCGTCCACCTTTAGTGTTGTTCTATTATGGTGACATTTCTTTATTGAACGATGATAAGAAGCGTTATGCTGTTGTCGGTTCTAGAGAATGTAGTGAATATAGTAAAATGGCAACTGAAAAGTTAATTGATGAATTAGGAACGGATAAAGTTTTAGTTTCAGGATTAGCAAATGGTATTGATACCGTTGCACATAAAAAAGCTTTAAGCAAGGGTATTAAAACTATTGCAGTTTTACCTTCAGGTATTGATTATTGTTATCCTGCAAAGAATAAACCTTTATATAATCAAATTAAGGAAGAAGGACTAATTATCAGTGAATTTCCAAACATCTCTGAGGCTGAAAAGATACATTTCCCAATGCGTGACAGATTAATAGTAGCTCTTTCTAATGCTTTAATCGTTCCACAAGTAAATTCTCATGTTAGTGGCACAACTATTGCTGTTAATCTTGCTGTAGGTAATAACAAACCTGTATACATTGTTCCTCAACCTATTTTTGAAAAGACTGTGAATAATGAGATAATTCAAGAGGGTGCAAATGTCATAGAAAATGGACGAACACTTCTTGAAGATCTTAAGTGGGAGTAGTAATTATGAGCCTACTTTTAAAAATAACATTAAGTATTTTAACAACCTTATTTATAAACGGTTGTGTTAGTGCTGGGATATGGTTTGCATACTTAAGAGAATATGCCCATCCACTTGATTTTATAAGTGGTAGGTATGTGCTAGTAAGTGTTATTTTAACAGCTATTGCAATTTGCTATATTCCTTTTATGCTTATATGGCATTTATATTAAGAGGAGTTAGAAAAATGAAAAGAATTATTTTTGGTCTTATCTTATTGTTTATTCAAATTGCTTTGTTTGTTTGTGGTGTTGTTTGCCATATTATTTCTTATAATATGAGTGAAATTAGCACTCTAACAGAGATTTTATTTATTCTTGGATTTGTCGGTTTAGGTGCAGGAATAGGCGGCTTGTTAACTTTGTTTTCATTCGTGCTTATCGTTTGGTGGATAGGAGATAGGTAATGACAAAGGAGGAATTATCATGAAAAAGTTATTAACAACATTATTAATATTGCCATTGCTATTACTTACAAGTTGTAACAGTACAGGTATTTATGTTTCATCTCTAATTACAAATAAATGGGACAGGCGTTGGTCATCAATAATTAGAACAGGAAAGACAACAATAATTGTCCCACATCACGATTATTATTTTCAATTTAATGAACGAAAACCTTACGTTAAAAAAGTCAGTGGTGGTGATTATGACCAATTTAATATTGGTGATATATACTCTTTTCAAATTAGTGATAACGAAACAGAATACTTTTTTGAAGAAAGTATTGTTAGATTAAATGAAACATCAAAATATACTGTATCAACAGAGGTATCCTCATGAAGTTTAGAAAACTGAAAGCCTATGAAATTGAATTTTGTGAGAACAATACTGAACTCATTGAGATTCAATATTATCCTAAATTTGCAAAGAAGCATAGGAGTAAACCATCATTATTTACAATTCAAAAAGGATATGCCTTTATATTTTCTAAGAAAATATTAAAGGCATTTAATAAGTGTCAAATTATTAGTATTGTAGAGCACAGAGGTGCTAACGATATTAAGTTTGACACTTTAAAACAAGCCATTACAGGAAGCGATTTGTAATAATTACGAATTGTGCGTTTTATAAACTTTCGTTCGTAATTAAAAGAGGTATTGTATGAAAAAACAAAGTAAAACTCCAAAACCAAAAATGTATACATTATATATGTATACCTTATCAAGTGATTTTAAGCTTACATGTAAAAAAGTAAGAGTCACTGAACATCTTACTATAGATAGATTTCCTACCGATAGGCTTTACCTATCTACAGGACAATATCTTCATAAATCGGATATTGTTGACAGAAATATATCTCAAGGTGTTAAAGATTATGAGGTAATAAATGCTTTACGTAATTTTGGAAATGTATTTAGCTGTCACGAAATTACTAATGTAATAGAATGTGCTGAAACCCTTCTTAATGATAAAATTACTATGGTTAAAGCAAGGATTAATTCTACTAAAAAGACATTAGCATCTTGTAAAGATACAATAGCAACTTGTCGTAAATCTTTAAAGCTT
>CAMVBZ010000001.1 GCA_947165815.1 uncultured Clostridia bacterium | reverse complement strand
GATATATGATAAAGCTTTAATAAGCAAAGAGATAGAAGCACTAGCAATTGCAACAAGACCAGATTGCATTGATGAAGAAGTTGTATCTTTGCTAAAAGAATATAATAAAGAAAGAAAAGTTTGGGTTGAACTGGGACTACAAACTTCCTCGGATGAAACTGCTATAAGAATCAATAGAGGATATAAAACAGAGGTTTTTGAAAAGGCTGTAAAATTATTAAAAGATAATGGAATTGATGTTGTAGTGCACATAATTATAGGCCTTCCTGGAGAGACTGAAGATGACTTTGTTAACACAATAAACTATCTAAATTCGCTTCCAATTAATGGCATAAAGATACATTCGTTATATGTTATGAAAAATACAAAACTAGAGGTTTATTATAATAATAATGAATACAAAACTATTGATTTTGCAAAATATGTTGATTTAGTGTGCTATGCAATTTCACATCTAAGAGAGGATATTGTGATACATAGATTGGTAGGAGAATGCATGGAATCATTGCTTGTTGCTCCCAAGTGGGAAGAAGATAAGAATAGCATTTTACAAACGATTAGTGATAAACTGGAAAAAGAAAATATAAAACAAGGAGATAATAAATGGATCCTTCATTAAAAAAGATTTTAGCAATAGTAATATTCGCAGTTGTTGCACTTATGTCTATAATTGGTTTTATTATAATGTATGTAGACAAGAAGAAAGCACAAAAAGGAAAGTGGAGAATTCCTGAAGCAGGATTATTTGCAGTAGCAATCTTGGGTGGTGGAATTGGTTCCACTCTCGGAATGTATGTTTTCAGACATAAAACAAAACACTGGTATTTCGCAGTGTTCTTTCCAATCTTTGCTTTAATAGATATAGCTGCTGTTGTATTGGCAGGAATATATTTGCTCTAATTACAATACTTGCATAATAACAAACTTCAAGTAACTAGTTTCATCGTCTGCTAATAGTGCAGGATGATCTGGTGCTTGAGTTTTTATTTCTAAGACTCTTATTCTTCTGCCGCTTTCCCTGCTTGCATCCGTAAGCATTTGCATAAACATTTGCATTGTTACGAAATGAGAACAAGAAGAGGAAACTAAGAAACCACCTTTTTCTACAAGTTTCATTCCAAGTATATTAATATCTTTATAGCCTGTTAACGCATCTTTTACTTCGTTTACACTTTTACAAAATGCTGGTGGATCTAATATGACCATTCCGTACTTAGTTCCTGCTTGTTTTTCGTCTCTAAGTATCTTAAATACATCTCCTTCAAGAGTATCAACGTTTTTATATCCGTTTAATTCAATGTTTCGTTTCACTGTATTTAAAGCTGTTTCGGAAATATCTACAGCTTTTACATTTTTTGCTGTAAGGGCAGCATTCATCGAGAAACCACCACTATTGCAGAAACAATCTAGTACAGTTTTGTCTTTGGCATATCTACGAATTGCAAATCTGTTTTCTTTCTGATCTAGGAAATATCCTGTCTTTTGTCCATTTTTTACATCTACAGACATTTTAATACCATTTTCTTCTATAATTATTTCATCTGGAACTTCACCATATAATAATCCAGAAAATGGTTGTAATCCTTCTTTAGTTCTTACTTGGGCATCACTTCTTTCATAAATGCCTTTTGGATTAAATAATTTTACAAGGCAATCTATAATCATTTGCTTTCTTTGGTCTATGCCTAGGGACATACATTGCATTACAAAATAATCTGAGTATTTGTCTATAACTAATCCAGGGAGATTGTCTGCTTCTGCGAATACGAGTCTATAGTTATTTTTGTATCCCAAACTTTCTCTTAAGTTTTTTGCCTCTGTTAATGCATTGAGATAATATTCTTCCGTATCCTCGCTGTTATCTCTAATAAAAATACGGACAAGTATCTTTGAAAGGTGGTTGATATAACCTTTACCGATATATCTTCCATCTTGTGCTTTAACTACTGCTAGAGAACCATTTCTGTCTCTGCCATCTATTCTTTGAACTTCGTTAGCATATACCCAAGGATGTCCAGCGAGTATTCTTTTTTCTTCTCCACGTTTAAGTATGACTTCGTATCCCATATAAAACCTCAATATTTATTGTATAAATTATATACTTTAGCGTTGTTTCTATGCAACAAAGTTTTAAAAAAGTATTACATTGTTCCATTTTTAGACCATTACATTATTTATAATGTAAGAAAGATAATAAAATAATTTGCAATTATCACGATATAGTGATATAATTTAATTGCAAAGAAGGAGTAAATATGCCAACAATAGCACGTTTTTCTGGAATTGTAATAAGGATGTATTTCTTGCCAAAGGAACATAATCCACCACACGTTCATGTAGTATATAAAGAAGGAGATTTCTCAATCACAATTAAAGACTGTGAAATAATAGATGGAGAACAAAATCCTCCTGCCAAAATACTTAATCCTGTTAAGGAATGGATAGAAGACAATAAGGAAGCATTGCAAGAAATGTGGAATACGCAAACAATACAACCTATAGAACCAAAACAATAAGAGGGCGATAGTATGTTTCATAAAATCAAAAACGTATTTCCAATAGATGATTACAAATTATCTGTTCAATTTTCCATTGGTGTAACTAAGATATATGATGTAAAACCATTGTTTAATTGGAAAGATGTGTTCAAAGATTTAAAAGAGGGCGATTTATTTAGTCAAGTATTTGTAGATGTAGGCGGATGTGGAATCGTTTGGAATGATGAGATTGATTTATCTTGTGAGGAGCTATGGGAAAATGGAGTAGAGGTTAAAACTCCATTTGACGGTCTTATTTCAATGGCTGATGCGACAAATATTTGGGGATTAAATGAATCCACACTTCGTAAGGCTATATCATATGGGAAACTTGTGAATGGCGTAGATGTATGCAAATATGGGAAACAATGGGTCATATCTATGGATGCTATGAAACGAGAATATGGTATTCCTAATAAATAAATTCAAGATTAAATAATTTTTTTTGTTAATAGCATATTGAACTTAAAACCATTCTAATGTTATAATTTTATTGTTATAAAATTTTGAAGGGGGATTTATCATGGCTGATTTATCGAAACTAATTGAAAACAAACAAGAAAGCGCACAATATATGATTGATGAAATCACTCATATTTGTAAAGACATGCCAAAACGTTCACCAGGTACAGAAGGTGAGAAAATCTCATGTGAGTACATGGCAGGTGTCTTAAAAGATTGTGGTTGTGAGACTGCAGATGTTGAATCTTTCAAAGAGAACCCAGGTTCATTCTTTGGTTGGATTTATATTACTGTATCTCTTGCTTTAGCATCTATTGTTATCTATTTCTTTATTCCAATTTTATCAATGGTTTTAATTTGCCTTGGTTTGGTAGTTATGATTCTTGAATTTGGATTATATAAGAAAGCAGTAGATATCTTCTTCCCAGAAAAGGAAGGACATAATGTCACGGCATTTAAGAAACCAACAGGTGAAGTTACAAGAAGAATTATATTCAACGGACACCCAGATGCAGCATGGAACTGGCCAGTAAATAATAGATTTGGTGGCAAGGTTTATATTGCTCATATTTTAACATCTGTTATCGGTGCAATTTATTATTTATGCTTATCTATAGCAGCAATGATTGTATTAGCATATTATGGTGCTCCACAAGTATTAGTTCTTGGTGGAAACTTAATGTATGCAGGTATCGCAGGATTAATTTTTGTTCCAGGTTTAATCGGTATGTATTTCATGTGGGATGAAAAGACAATCGTTGATGGTGCAAACGATAACCTCACAGGATGCTATATGGGAATCGCTATCTTAAAGGCAATGAAAGATCAAGGTATTGAACTTGAACATACAGAAATTGGTGTTGTCTTAACAGGTTCTGAAGAAGCAGGTTTAAGAGGTGCAAAAGCTTGGTGTGAAGCTCACGCAGGTGAATTCCAAGATGTACCAACATTCATTTATTCTTATGATACAATTCATGATGGCAAGTTCTTAATGGTTAACCATAGAGACTTAAACGGAACAGTAAAATCAGATAGAGAAGTTGGAGATTTATTCAAGGCTTCTGCAGATGAATTAGGTATTCACTGTGATGAAGGCATGGTTCCTCCATTTGGTGGTGCTACAGATAATGCTGCATTCTCTCAAGCAGGATTCCGTTCAACTGGTATTACAGCACTTAACCATACTCTTGAAGATTATTATCATACACTTCGTGATACATATGATAACCTTGGTAAAGACTGTTTAGCAGATTGTTATGCTGTATCAGTTAAAGTATTAGAGAAATTTGACTCTATGGAGTTCGATAAATAATTAGCAAAAATTATTTAACAATTTGGGGCTGAGTGAAAACTTGGCCTCTTTTTTGTTTGACCGACATAACCATAATAAGTATAATCTCTATACTAAATTATAAAGGTGAACAAATGAAGAAACTAACGAAATTAGAAAATATTAAGATTGAGTGGATAAGACTATGGATACTTGCTGCACTTACGTTTGTAATAGTTCCACTTATTTCTGCATTTTTTGCAAGTAGTGATACAGAAAGCCCAATATTTACATCTATTTCTAGATTAGGTTGGATAACAGGACATAAGGCATTTATGTATATTTGGGGAGCTATTATATTTGTCCCAATGGGATATACAATGTGGTATGCTATGAAATATGCAGATTTTCATCCTGTACTTAGACAATTATTCAAATGGTTCACAATTGCATTCTTAGTTATAATTTTTGCTGGAGCATTAATCCCAGCACATGATCCAGGTCCAGACCTTTCTAACCCATTACCAAGAGGTCCAATGGCACTCGCTCATGACCATATGAGTAGAATAGGTATGTTTGGTTTACTTGGCGTAGAAATGGCATATTGTATAGTCGCCTTTATATATAAGAAATGGGAACACGCAACTCTTATGTCATTATTAGTTGCTTTCTTAATTGGTTCTGGCGTTTACTGCTTCGTAGAAGTAAAAGATGCAACTACTTATTGTGGAGTATCAGCTGCAACACAAATTTATGCATTTTGTGTAATGTTCATAGTAATATTCGTAATCTATTATTACTATGCTAGAAAACAAATAAATGTTTGGAAAGCTGCTAAAGCAGAGGCTGTAGAAACAACAAGTGAAGAGAATAAAGAAATAGAGGAATAATTGGTGGAAAACGAACAAGAATTAACCACGCCAAAGACCAGAGAAGAATTGATACAAGAATATGCTCAATATGGTCTAAAATACTATACTCCAAAGGAAGAGAATCTTAACTCAAAGACTCATTTCTTTGGGGCTTTTTTAGCGGTTGTTGGATTAATTATTCTTTTGTTCTCCACAAATACTGCAAGAGGAATCGCAACTGCAGTTATATCATTCTTTGGGGCATTTTTAGTATATTTCACATCTGGATTATATCATTCATTTAAAAAGATAGATGTAAAAGCAAAATGGAGAAGAGTAGACCATGCAAATGTTTCTATGGTGGTGCTTTCTTGTGCTATTGGAATGCTTCTTAACCTAAGGGAACATGTATATAATTATGTAGCTCTTGGAATTGTTGGTTTTTTAATTGTTGCAAACTACATTTGTTGCTTAGTAATTGGCGAAAAATATTTTAAGATAGAGAATATAGTTGAACTAGTTATTGCTGCGTTATTTGTTGCTGCATACTTTGTTAATAGATCCATGATGACTGTTGCAGTAAAAGCGTTGTACGCTACGGGTGGTTTTACTTGTTTGCTTGGCTTCATTTTCTACGGAAGAAAGAGAATGTATATGCATACAGTGTTCCACATATTAATGGTTGTGGGTACCGTGCTTTGTTGGTTTGCAACATACTTTATTCTTACTAATAATGCATACTTCTTATTCCCAGCAGATAGTGCTTTCTGGGATGAAATTTTAGATGCATTAAAAGATAGTGCAATTATCTTTGCTATTGCATTTGCTGTAAACCTTATCATTCCTTTCATAGAACCAAAGATTACACACTCTATGCATAAATTCGATAAATGGACTCCATTAATTGGTGTGTCATTCGGATTGATTCCTCAATGTGGTTTTAGCGTTGTTGCAACAGATTTATACCAAAAGAAACACATAACAGTTGGCGCTTTAATAGGCATTTATATTGCAACTTCAGATGAGGCTCTTCCAATCTTTATTGCAAACGTAGAACATCCAGATAAAATCATTATGATTTTACCATTGCTCCTAATTAAGTTTGCTTTGGGTTTAATGATTGGATATGGAATAGATATGGTTTTATCTGCAAACGCAAGAAGAGTTCAAGATCATATGAAGCACTGCCATCATGAACCAGAGATACATCATGGCTGTTGTGGACATGAAATTGAAGGAGAAAAGGATAGCAAGATTCATGCTCATTTGGTTCATCCATTATTGCATTCACTCAAACTATTTGGATATGTTTTAATAGTAGAGATTATATTTACAATTATTCTTTTCTTCGTAGGAGAAGACACGCTAACATCATTCTTGCAGACAAATAAATATATTGCACCACTTGCAGCGGTAGCGATAGGGCTTATACCTAACTGTGCAAGCTCTGTAGTCCTTTCTGAACTCTATTTGCTTGGCGGTTTGGGATTTGGTGCATGTTTCGGTGGACTTTGCGTAAACTCCGGTATAGCGCTTTTATACTTATTAAAAGATACAAAGAATTGGAAGAAAAATCTTGCTATTGTTGGTACATTAATAGTTGTATCTATTACTGCTGGATATGTTATATCCATGTGCTTTAATTTCGCATAATAAAAGGGACTCAGTATTAACCAAGTCCCAAATATTTATTTAAGTTATTCTATTCCTTTATGAAATCTGCGAATACACCTAAAATTTCGATTTGCCATCTTACGTGGTTATTTCCATCTTCATCTACATATTGTGTTGCGATAAGGAATGGAGAAATGTTCTCATAGTATTGTCCAATGTAAATACCATTATATGTCTTTCCAGTATAAGACTTGCATTGTACCATTGAGTAAATACCTTCAACATTAATAGATATATCACCTAATGATTTGATAATATCTGACATATTATCTGGAAGAGCATGATGTTGAATAATATAACCAATTAAGTTATTTAATTCAGTTGCATCTATTCCAGTAATAGAAATACCGAGAGAGTTCTTTAATAATGAAAGTGATCCAGCAAAGTCATCTTGGTTAAATCCGGCAAACATATTGTTTGCATAGATAAGAACGAAGTCTACTATATCTAAGTCTTCACTCATAATTGGACCAGTTAATGACATCCCGTTTGTTCCCTCAAGAATTGTGTCTATGTCAGTACTGAATGTTGAAAGAATATCGTTGATGTTAGCAAGAGCTTGTTGTACATCAATATTGATATTAATTGTGAATGTATTATCTGTTTTGAATGTCATAGAGGCACTTGCTCCAAGTGGTGCCAACATATCTGCTATATTGATTTCACCATCAACTAACATTTCAAATGCTGTATCTCCCCATCCACGTGAAAGAGGTGTGTACATATATAATGTATCTAAATCATATGTGGTATTTGTGTCATAATGTACACCATTTGTTCTACCTGTTAAAACAGAGGAGAATAATTTTGGTGTATATCCTTTAATTGAAGTGAAGTATGACTTTGTAATTGCATCCATTGAAGAACTGGAATTTACTCCTTCTTTTGCAGCATTGAGATTGAATGTTACATTGTCTCCATTTTTTGTGTCTTTGTACATTCTTTCAAGTTGTTCATTTCTTAAGTCTTTATATTTTGCAACAACATTGTCCATCTTTAATAAACCTAAGCTTACTAATAATTCTTGGTTCATTTGTGCAAGAACAGCATGACCGAAATCAGATGGGTGAACACCGTCTATATAGATAAGTTCCTTGCCCCATTCTTTGTTGGCTTTATAGACTTCATCAAATGTTTTGAATGCATCTGCAATAACTATCTTATCTGTGTAGTCATTTAATACAGAGTCTAATCCGTAGATCATTTCACCTGTAATTGCTCTAACTTTTGCTACACCAGCTTCTGTTGCGAAGTCATAAGAACTATCCAAACTCTTTAAGATTGCAGCTGTGTCTTGAGAGATAAGTTCAGCTTCTTCATCTATAGGGTTATAAACATTTTGGAATATAATAGTTGCTTTTGGATTTAATTGTTTTAATCTTGTAACGATTTTTCCAATGTTTGTTCTTGCATTAGATACTGCATAGTTGTATAGGTCTAAGCCATATCCTGGTGCTGGTTTGTCATACTTGTCTTGGAGTGGAGGAATAACTGTGTAGTTGTCCCCTTGGAATCTTTCTTTTTCGTATTCTGCAACAACAGTAGCATTTGTTTTATAATTGTCTCCATATAATTTCTTTGCAAGTAATTCCATAATCATAATAGGGAAGTCAAATTGAAGGAGGTCGTTTCCTAAAATAGAAATATGAATAACATCTGCAGTTCTAATATATGTCTGTGTTAAGGATGCTGTTTCCTCGTCAACTATTGGTTGATCTGGAAGAGCTGCAATGTAATCCGGATTATCTCTGTTTACATAATCTAAAAGATTCTTTGTAAGATAACCTGAAACAGATCTGTTATGTGCTTCAATGCCATTGATTTGACCTAAGATACCATAATAACTATAGTTAACTCTTTCTTGTAATGGAGCTGGTCCTGCAACACCTTCGCAAATGGAGTCTCCTAAGAATACTATGGATTTAATAGGCTCAACCTGTTGCTCGTTGTTCTTTTTCTTGTTGCAAGATGTTAAAGACACTGCTAAACATACAACAAGGAGTACGCAAATAATTGTAATTAAAATTTTATTTCTCATAATTCGCCCCTTAAAAATTATTCCAGTAATAATTTTAGCACAATAAATCATAAAATGTGAATACACAAATATTAACAAGTGTATAATTTTTGCATTATTGTATTGTTAGATATAGACAAAACACTAAAAAAGTGTTATTTTTAATTTATTAAAATTAAATTTTATAAAAAAGTTAAGGGGACAAAAAATGAGTAAAGCAGTAGTAATTTTTAAAGCAATAGACCATATGTTTGCTGGTCCACAAAATCCTGGAAAACTTAAAAGAGCAGGAAAGAAAGAAGTAGACTTAACAAGAGATATAGCATATGGAGAAGGCGAATTCCAAAAGTTAGATTTATATAGAAAGAAAGATGCAACAGGAAAAACGCCAGTTATCATTGAAATCCATGGTGGTGGCTTTGTAGCAGGAGATAAGAAGTATCGTACAGCACTTTGTTATTGGTATTGCATTAACACTGGAGCGACAGTTATTTCTTTAAACTATTCTTTGGGACCAAAATATATTTATCCAGTAGCACAACAAGAACTTGCAAATGCAATGAACTTCATTGGAGACCATGCAGATGAATGGGGTATTGATTTAAGCAAATCTGTAGTAACCGGTGATAGTGCAGGTGGTTGGGCATCTGCTCAATTATGTGCAATGCAAGATAGCGATTATATGCAAGAAAAACTTGGTGTTAAGTTAAAATACAAAGTAACAGGAGCAGTTTTAAACTGTGGTATATATGATCTTCAAAAAGCAGTATCTGCAAAAGTATTATTCAACTTAACAGAAAGTGTATGTAAAGATTTTACAGGCATTACAGTAAAAGAACTCCCAGAATGGCAATGGTTGGATGTAGTAGACTCCAAGAACTATGTAACAGCAAATTGGCCAACATCCTTTATCGTTTATGCAGAACAGGACTTCTTCTGTGGCGGACAAGGTGAGGCATTAGTAGAGAAGTTAGACGAACTTGGTGTATATCAAGAACACTATGCATCAAAGAAATTTGGAGATAACCATACATTCTCTCTTACTTGGACATCTAAGGCCGCAAAAGAATGTAACGCTCAGATCCTTAGCTTCTTAAATAGATTCTTTGCTGGAGAAATCAAAAAAGCAGACTAAGTAAAAACATAATATTATTTAGAAGAAGGATTTGAAATACAGTCCTTCTTTTAATGTAAGGGGAGCTTTGTGAAAGATTATTTTAATAAGAACAAGACCAATTTAATTATTGTTTGTATTGCACTAATAATTATTTTAGTATTAGGCATTGTTATTTTTGCTATTCCCCTAGATAACTTTACGATTACAGATGAAGTTAGTCTAAGAGTGCTAGATGAGCAATTCTATTATGAAAGAGAAGATGCGTACACATTGTTTGCTAGTATAAGTGAAAGTGCAATGGGAAGATATAGAACGTTCATCATTCTAGACTTTGTTTTATTAGGTGTAGCTGGAGTTGCTATGTTTGCATTTATGGATACCTTTACTGATAAAGATATATCTATTGCAGGCGTTAATATTTCACTTCTTCCATCCATATTAAATCTAGTTGAAAATATCTTAACACTTAAGGCCATAAGTTCAATGCCAGAGTATAGAGGAGGGCTTTTAAGAACGCTATCTATATTCACAACATTAAAGTGGTGCGCATTCATAATCTGGGGTTTAACTGCCGTAATTGTAATAATAAAGTATGTGATAACGAAAAAGAAAGAAGAAGTATTGAACTGATTTTTTCTCTATGCTAAACTTAAAATTAATAATAAATATATGGGAGAAAAATTATGAATATCTCTGAAGAAACAAGACAGAAAGCCGTAGATTACGAGGTAGAGTCTATTCATTATATTACAGAACAGATTGGACCTAGAGAATCAGGTATGCCAAAAGAGTTAGAGGCACAGGAATGGTTAAAGAAAGAACTAGATGATAATGGCTGGGCAGATTCATCCGTAATTGACGAATTTACTATTGCAAGACATGCACTTGTTGGATTCACAAAAGTAATTGGTGTAATTCTTATCTTAGGCGCATTACTTCAATTGTTATTCCTTATCCCTGGAGATGCTGGAAGAGTTGCAAGTATTGCTGTTGCTGCAATTGGATTGGTATTTGCAGTATTTTGTTTTATAACAACAGTACAAGAGTTCTTAGTATATCATGAGTTCCTAGACTATTTCATGGAAAGAACTAAATCACATAATGTCTATGCAAAGTATGAACCAACTGGTGAAGTTAAGAGACGTATAATATTTAATGGACACGTAGACAGCGCATATGAATGGACACTAATGAAGATTAAACAAAATGTAATGGTTGGTGTTTTGGTTGTTGATATCGTGTGTTTACTTGCTATGATAGCCTTTACAATCGTTTCACTAGTTATGCCAGGTGCAGCATGGCCACATATCGTTGTTGCTTGCTTTGCTGTTCCATTCTTTGGTTTATTCTTTATTTGTAATTTCAAAGTAGTAGTACCAGGTGCAAATGATAATCTTACAGGAACAATGAATGCGGTGGCTGTTCTTAAATGCTTAAAAGAAAGTGGAATTCGTTTTGAGAATACAGAAGTTTGTGCACTTTTAACCGGCTCTGAAGAGGCAGGTTTAAGAGGCGCAAAGGCATTTGCAAAAAAATATAAACAAGAGTGCAGCGAAATTCCAACAGCAATTATTTGTTTCGATACTTTAAGAGATTTAGAATTCCTTACTATTTATGACAAGGATATGACATCTTTAGTAAAGAATGATAAAGATTGTTCAGCATTAATAGACAAGGCTTGTGATAAGGTAGGGCATAAGTTATTGCATGGTGGTGTCCCATTTGGTGCATCAGATGCAGCAGCCTTATCCAAACAAGGATTAAAGGCAATATGTATAGCAGGACAAGATCCACTCCATGCAACATATTATCATAATACTAGAGATACAGCAGATAATATGCGTCCAGAATGTATGAGATTATGTTTAGATATATCTCTTGCCGCTTGTGAAATCTTTGATAAAGAAGAGTTTGGAAAATAAAAAGAAAACGACTTAATAAAAAAATAGGGACGCAAATCCCTATTTTTTAAATATCAAAGATATTTAATTATTCTGTTGCTTTTGTTTTGACAAGAATGCTTTCGTAGAATGTAAATGTTCCATATTTGTTAACAGTTTCAATAGGGATAACGAATGTTAAACCCTCTGTTGTAATTCTTAAGGAACTATAACGTGTAATCATAGATTCTTTAATAGGAACAACTTTTGGAGATTGTCCAGCAACAGTGGTCTTATATGCAACATAGTCTGAACCAGATTTTAAAACTAAATTATTGTTTTCAACGTAGGCACAATCATTTCCTTCTAGATACTTCATTTCGGTTGAAACTAATATCTCATTAATATCTAAAGGATTATAGAAATAGAATGGTTGGACATATGTGTATGTTTCTCCACCATTGTTATAAATAATTGTTACATTACGTGGACCTGGGTCTTTATCTATAAGATTACGTACCGTCATTGTTCTTAGGTTGTATTCTTGTGGAACAATTTCACCATTGTTCTTTAATAATAATATTGATTTAATATAATTTGCCGGGTTCGTTGTTGAGGTTTTTGTATCGACTGGATTATATACGCCTTTACCTTCTGCAAATTCAATTCCTACTATTCTGTCATATACAGCCTGTGCATTAGGATCATAGACTTTAATATTCTTTTCTGCGCTTATGCCATTATATTCAACTGTGAAAGTTGAGATGCCAATATCGTTTGTGAAGAAGTTCTTTATCATACTAGATGTCAAACTAATCTCTCTTCCATCATAGATAATTTTTTGGTCTCTAACATAGTCTCTGGCAGAGGTCCCTCTAGAAACTAAACTTTGCAATCCAGATATATCCATTTTCTTATCTAAGCCTACTTCAACAACCTCAATAATAGCATCATAGGACTTGCCATAGTAATTAATACGTACACTCTTAGGTCCAGTTGTGGATGTGTCTATATCTCCAATGTTGAACGATGTGAGAGCGATATGGTTGGTGTATAGGTCTCCATAAATGATTCTAAGGTTTAGAGATTTTGCAACATCTTCCTTTGTGGCATTTAATGCGACTTTTGAATCTACTAAACTTCTTCTTTCTTTATTATATATGCATATAATATTTGCATCATCAACGCCAGATGATCCGTTTAAAGCAACTGGTCTATTTCCATCATCAACAGCTATAACTCTATCTGTTAAAATTTGAGCGTAGTGTTTTGAATCATAAGAAACGTCATTTTCATATGAGTGAACTGGTGTTTCAAAATCAAAGAAGTAATCATAAACATGTTCAGATTCAGGTGTTCTGGTATAAACCTTTCCATCATTCACATATGAACCTTTATTAACTGTAACAGTTTTGTTGTATCCATTTACCCATGTGTGTGTATATGTATAGTGAGATGCATCCTCAACAACAAATTCATAAGTATCCTCACCATTTGAAGCAGAGAATGTTAATTTCTCAAAAGGTTGTTCTTTGTTACATGCTACAAAAATGCACAAACAAAGACAAAACATAATTATCAGCCAAAAAGTTTTTTTCATAAGCACCTCTTAGAATATATGGATTACACCAACGGACTCTACGTTTAATACTAATAGCAATATATAGACAACATAACCAGCCAGCATAATATATCCTTGCCAACGTTTGAACTTACCAAATATTAATGCTGGTATTAAAGCAAAGGAAGAAACAGCAAGACAGAATGGGAGGTCTAGAACGATAGTTTGGGCATCTACTGGAAGTGAACCACCACCTATGAATGCACAAAGAGGTAGAATAAGTGTAATATCTATGATATTTGCACCAATAATATTACCAGCAGACATATCACTCTTTTTCTTTATAATAGATGTAATAGCTGTGGCAAGTTCTGGAAGGGAAGTTCCAACTGCGACAATAGTTACACCAATGATATCAGAAGGTACGCCTAGCATTTCTGCGAGTTGTTGACCATATTTATTTAAGTGTAGGGCACCACCGATAATAAAGGCAGCTCCGAGCACGAATTTAACCATGTTTATTGCTATGGTTTTAGGATCTTTTTGTGGGTCTAAGAATTTGTGGTTTCCACCGATTTGGCTGTCGTATTTAAAGGTAAAACCGTTATCAAGTTGTACAGGATCATTATTGAACTTAAGTTTTCTATCTTTTGTAACTTCTCCGTTAGCTACAGCTTCCTTTCTAATTGAGATGAAGTTTTCTATAAAGAATGCAGCAAAGACTAAAATAACTAAAATGGCTTGCCATAGTACTAGTGTTCCTGTATGAGTTACTTTGTCTCCACCAGTCATACAGAAGATAAAGAGCATTGCAATTGCAATTATTAACATAACTGTTTTTGGCCAGTTCTTTTTTCTATCCATAATTGCAGGTGCAGCAATAATAGATATACCTAGTATTAATCCCAAGTTCGCATTTACAGAACCTACAGCATTACCAATAGCTAAACCGATATTTCCTTCGGCTGCGCCAATACATGAAACTAAAATTTCAGGGAGTGTGGTTGCGAGAGAAACTATTGTGGCACCAATAATAAAACGTGGTATGCCACTAACTTCAGCAATCCAACTTGCTGCATCTACGAACCAATCTCCGCCTTTTATAATCAAAATGAGCCCTACAATTAGTAAGGATATACAAACAAACCATTCCATATAGAAAATAATATAGAATATTATTCTAATAGTCAACTATGCTTATAATTTTTACTAATATTGACATAGTTTTATTAAACACTTAAAATATTTAGTAGTTTTTTGTTTTTAATGGGGAGATTATGAGAAAAAAAGAAAATTTTGAACCTGATTTTTATTACAGTGATTTTGTGGCAATGAATGCTCCAAGAACTGGCATTAGAGGTTTCTTTGACAAACATCGTGCAATTCTTCAAATGATATTATTTATGTTCTTGAGTTTACTTTGTTTTGTATCTCAAATTATTGTTTTGAATGTGTGTATTAAGATATTTGGAGCAGCAGGGTATACTAAGCAATTAGAATTTGCTGGTGTATTCAAGGCATTTAACCAACCTCTAAATGAATTCATTGGATTCTTAGCAGGTAATGTTGTAGCAAAGGTATTATCTTTTGTTCTTAACTATAAGACTACATTTAAGTCCAATAGTAACAAATTGTTCTCATTCATTGGCTATGTAATTATGGTTGTTGCATTGATCATTGCAGAGACATTAGTTGGCGCACCACTTGCAGAAGCATTAAAGAAAGGATTTATGGCAGCAGGTGCAGCAGAAGAAAGCTTCTGGGTATCTATTTGCCCAACATTGTCTATGATAATCTACTCCGCAGCAGACTTTGTTATAGTCTTCTTAATGGATAAATTTGTATTAATGAGACAAGTAGATAAAACACCAGATACTATTAAAACATTGGAAAGTGGAATAGTTGTAGACTACGAAGAATTAAAATAAAACTTAGATAAGAGGGGATAAATAAAAGAGTCTGATTTTTTAGGTCAGGCTCTTTTAATTTTTTAATCATTAAACGAATTATTCAACTTTATTTTCTTGTTGTGCTTTAAGTAATTCTCTAATGTCCTTAAGAATATCATCTGTTGTTTCAACTGGTTCAGCTGGTGCTGCAGGTGCTTCTTCTACTGGAGCTTCAGCTTCTTGTTCTTTCTTAAGCTTTTCTTCTGCTTTTGCTTTGAGTGCTTCGCCTCTCTTCTTAACTGTGTTGAATGCCTTAACGATTAAGAACAATACAACAGCTGTGCAAAGGAATGTGATGATTGCAGAAATTACTGCACCCCAGTTAAGTATAACTGCTTCTTGGACAATGTTTCCATCTGCATCATATACTGCTTCCTTGAGGATTGTAATAAGAGCACTTGTGTCTCCTGTTCCTGGAATCATATTGATAAGAGGAGTGAGGATACCTGTTACAACTGCGGTGATGATTGCGGTGAAAGCTGCACCTATAATCATACCAACGGCTAAATCCATAACATTGCCACGTGTTATAAAATCTTTGAATTCCTTAATAAGGGAAGTTCTTTTTTTCTTTTCTTTTGCCATGATACGTATCTCCTTAAAAAAATGTTTTGTTTTAGATAGTAAAATTATATAGTTTATTATTTTAATAAGTCAATAAAAATGCGTTTTTGTGTTATTGACATTTTTTATACAGCAACATTATAATAAGAGCAACAGACAGCTAGGGGTGCCAAATAGGCTGAGATTATACCCTCGAACTTGTGAGTTAATACTCGCGTAAGGAAGCATAATTTCATTTTGTATATGATGTCCTCTAGCAATGTGTTGGAGGATTTATTTATGTCAGATTTCACATTAATCAATTATTTGTTTTGGCCTATACTGGCAACATTGTTAGTTGCAATTGTTGGCGCAGCAGTTACACTTGCAGTATCTGCAACAGGGCATAAAAAGGCTGCTAAAATTGTAAAGATTATAGTAGGCGTTCTTTTATTATTAGGAATTATAGCAACCGTAGTATGTATGTCTCTTTACTATAAGAATGAGATAGAACCATCTGGAGATTATGAGGGAATTAACACGGTAGCAATGGCCGTTATCGCAGTTATTCTTTTTGCAGTAATAATTGTTTTCTATTTCTTCCTAGGAAAGAAGCACAATGACTATAATGACACAAGAACAATTGCGTATGGTGCTATATCTCTTGCATTAAGTTATGCGCTAAGTTATGCTGCCTTATTCAAGATGCCTCAAGGCGGAACAATTACATTTGTTTCTCTTCTTCCACTAATGATTTATTCATACATGTTTGGAATTAGAAGAGGTCTTATACTTGGTTTCATATATGGTATTTTACAAGCAATACAAGATCCATGGATTATCCACCCATTACAATTCTTATTAGACTATCCACTTGCATTTGCAATGATAGGCGTTGCAGGCGTATTTAAAGAAATTGGATTGTTTAAAAAGATGCCAATTCTAGCATTTGTTCTCGGTGGTATACTCGCCGTAGTATTAAGATATTTATCACACGTTGGAAGTGGTATTTTCGCTTTTGGAATGTATGCAGAAGAAGGATACACCGCTGTCGCATGGGGATTCTTATACAATACATTTGCTTTTGCAGATGGTGCCATAGCAATTGCACTAGGAAGCTTACTATTTGCATCTAGATCATTTGTTACACAAGTATTAGATAAAGCAGCAGAAGGAAAGGTTGGAAGAAAGAAGGGTGTACAAATAGAGGAAGAACCAGAAGAAATAGAAGATAATAATCCTGGAGATTATGAGACAAAAGTTGTTGAGGATGAAAATGTAAAAGAATCAGATAGTGTGGAAGACAAAGACACTACCACTGAGGACTGATATATTAATATCTTCTTCCATAGCCACATTGGAAATTCCTAAGGTAGTTTTAATAGGCAATGTAAGATTATTTAAAGGATATTCGAGCCCAGT
Organism: uncultured Clostridia bacterium; assembly: GCA_947165815.1. Lineage (GTDB taxonomy): Bacteria > Bacillota > Clostridia > Christensenellales > CAG-917 > RGIG8124. The sequence continues at coordinate 62,710 of CAMVBZ010000001.1, read as the reverse complement.
GGCTGAAACAACAGCATCACCACTAAACGGCACTATAGATATGGTGTCGTTTTCTTTTGCCTTAATAGATAAGTTGGTGTTAGTAAAATATATATCTTGAATATCATCATGGCCATATGCGTTATAGCCCAATTCATTGGCCAATGCCAGTAGTGAAAGGTTGCCTAAAATGTGGTCGGTTCGTCCTCCAGCAATACCATAGATATGTATTTCATCTGGTTTGATTTTATCTGCAACAAAACGGATTGCAAACTCGCCATCTGAAACATCTTTATGTGTAGGAAGAATAATTGTATTTTTAGCTTTATTTGCAACAGTTAGAGAATCCATATCTCCTAAAAGATAATCTGGAGCATCTATATATCTTGCGCCACCATCTGTACAAATAATGATATCCTCGTCTTTTGGTAAACGAGTTAGAGATGGGCTATTTAGTACAATTGCAACCTTTATCATGGCTAAATTATAACATTAACTATATTTTTTTCAATACTTTTATTGAAAAATAAAGCATCTCAATGCTATAATTATTGTATCATTTTTTCTAAGAGGAAACATTATGAAACAATACATGACACCAGGAAGCGATGGAAAAGAAATTTTTGTCACATTGATGGACGATGTAAAAGACCCTAAGGGTGTTATACAAATCATTCATGGAATGGCAGAATACACAAAGAGATATGAGCCACTTGCTAAATATTTTAACGAGCATGGTTATATTGTCTTTATGGATGACCACAGAGCCCACGGCAGAACAGAAACAGATGAGAATAGGGGAAGATGCCCAGGGAACATTTTCAAAGATACATTAAATGACGAGTTATTGTTCTATAAACATCTTAAAGAAAAATACAATCTTCCAGTCTTTGTCTTGGGACATAGTTATGGTAGTTTCATAACACAAGCTTTTGCACAAGCAGGTACGGATTGTAGAGCCATTGGATTAATAGGCACAGGATATATGGGTGCTGGTTTAATGACGACTGGTGCGATCTTGTTATGGCCAATGCATATTATTTGTGGTAAAGCAAGACTAAAACTTGCAAATAATGCCTCCTCATTAATGTTTAGATACAAGGGAGACTCTGGAAAGGCACAATGGGTTGTAAAAGATTTAGAAAGCAGAAAGGAATTTTTAGAAGATCCTATGACTGGAATAGATATGAGCATTAACTTTGATTACTATATGCTAAAAGAAACGGGAAAGTTGTATGGAAAAAAGGCAAAGAATAAATTGTCTCCAACTTGTCCAATAGCTATGTTCTGTGGGACGGATGATCCTATCGGTGGAAAGGGTAAGAAAGTGGTTAAACTCAATAAGTTCTATAACTCAGTTGGTATTCCAACCGAATTGCATTTATATGAAGGTGTTCGTCATGAAGTTCATAATGATGTATGCAAAGAGCAAGCAATGGAAGACATGGTGAAATTCTTCGACAAATATGTTGTATATAAACAAACAACAATAGAGGATTTATTAAAGGATTCAGAATGAAAGTAGTTATACCAAAAAATGTTAAAATAGGTTCAGCAAATGATGAGTACACAGGATGTACAGTTTTGTTATTTCCAAAAGGTGCAACTTGCGGTGTAGATGTAAGAGGTGGTGCTCCAGGGACAAGAGAAACAGACTTGTTAAAGAGTGAGAAGAGTGTCCAAGAAGTTAATGCTGTTGTACTATCTGGTGGTAGTGCATATGGCCTTGCTGCATCCATTGGAGTTATGGAGTTTTGCAAGGATAAGAAGTGGGGGTTTAAGGCCGCTGGCGGAAAGATAGTTCCTATTGTTACAGAGGCTGTTATATTTGACCTTAATGATAAAGATTACCACTATCCAGATGCCCAAATGGGATATAAAGCATGTGAGGCTGCAATGACAGAATCGGCACTTAATGGACAAGAAGGAGTCGGTAAAGGTGCCACTTGTGGTAAAATACGTGGTTTAAAGTATGCTTCAAAAACTGGTTTTGGAATGGCAACAATCAAGGTTGCTGGAATAAATGTTACGGCTTTCGTTTGTGTAAATGCACTAGGAGATGTTTATGAAGATGGCAAGATAATATCTGGTGCTAAAAATTCCGATGGTTCATTCTTTAATACAGAAAAATGGGTAGAGGATGGACATCTTTTAGACATTGTCAAAGGCAGTAATACAACTATTGGATGTGTAGTTACGGATGCAAAATTGACCAAGACACAATGTAACAATATAGCCTCTTGTGCTCATGATGGATTTGCTAGAGCAATTAAACCAGTACATACAGATTATGATGGAGACACACTCTTTGCATGTAGTGTTGGAAGTAAACCTGTTGTTAATATTATGATGGTTCAAGCTGCAGCAGCAAGAGCAGTAGAGTTGGCTATTATTAATGCAGCAAAAAGTGGAATTGGATACGAAGTAGAATACTCTGAAGAAGAATAAATTAGCCTTATAAAAATTTAAATTTCAGGCCAGTAATTCGTTGCTGGCTTTTTTCATAGATAAAATACTATGAAAATGCTTTTTTATCGGTTGACCTATTATATGTTATCGTGATAAAATTTCGTAAAAATTTAAAATTGTTAATGCAATTTTATAATAAGGAGTCACCAAGAATGAGTCAGGTTCAAGAAATTTGGAATAAGGTAGCTGAGTTTTTTGTAGATCACGGAATAGATTTTTTACTAGGATTATTCGTCCTTGTTGTTGGACTAATTATTGTAAAGGTTATTGGTGTTATTTGCAAAAAAATAGCCTCAAAGAGTAAGACAGATGGTGCAGTTGCTTCATTTATTATTTCATTAATTATGGCAATTTTAGACATAATCATTATTATTGCCGCATTGTCAATTATGGGATTGAATCTTGCATCTATCTTAACAGTAGTCGCAACTGGTGGTGTTGCTATAGGTTTAGCATTAAAAGACAGCTTAGGCAATGTTGCGAGTGGCTTTATTATTATTGTTAATAAACCATTCAAGAAAGGAGACTACATCATGGTTGGTGGAGTAGAAGGGAAAATTAACAAGATTAATCTTTTCAACACAATCTTAACTACATGGGATAACAAAGTTGTAGTAGTCCCAAATTCAGTCGCAGTAAACAATCCTTTAACGAACTGCGATACAGCATCTACAAGAAGAGTTGACCTTGAACTTGGATTTGAATATGGAATTGATATAGATGAAGCAAGAAAGATTATTGCTACTGTTTTGGAAACAGATGAAAGAGTATCTATTGAACAACCATATCAAATTGTGCTTACTACATTTAAAGATAGTTCAGTTTGTTTGTCTGTTAGAGCATGGACAGATACGGATCAATATTGGAGTGTAAAATTTGACTTACAAGAAAAGATTTATAACGCACTATACTCTCAAGGAATTACATTTGCTTACAACCATATTACAGTTAATACTGCAAAAGAAAACAATGGTATTCCATCAGAATTTAGAGTAAAGGAGTTCAAACCTTCAACAGAAGATTATGAAATCGTAAACGAAAAGAAAAAGAACAGAGAAAAAGTTCAAAAAGAAAAGGCAAACGCAAAAAATAAAAAGAAGACAACAAAAGAGAAATTAGAAGAGATCATAGACTCTTCACCTTCTGACTTAGATGACTAAACAAGAGAGAATAGAAAAATCTGCACAATTACATAGTGCTGGATATAACTGCGCGCAAAGTGTTGCACTTGCATTTGAAGACATAACAGGACTTGATACAAAAGTTTTAGAAAATGTATCTGCACCATTTGGTGGTGGCGTAGGAAGATCACAAGAGGTTTGTGGAACTATTAGTGGAATGGTTATGGTTCTTAGTTTAGTAAGAAATTATGATTGTTCAGACCAAAAACAAAAGATGGCATTATATAATGAGGAACAGGTTCTCATAAAAAGATTTAAAGAAAAACATGAAAGTATAGTATGTAGGGAATTATTATCACTAGCTAAAACCAAAGGTTTTCAACATAGTTGTAGTGAACTTATCAAGGATGCAGTAGATATTCTTGCAACATACTTAGAAGAACAAGGAATAGAATTATGATAGATTCAAAAACAAGAGCAATATTAAGAAGTAAAGCAAACATAATTACACCATCTAGCACAATAGGAAAGGGTGGCGTAAGTGAAACAATATTAAATGACATCTCAGACGCACTCGAAGCACATGAACTAATTAAGGTTAGTGTACTTAAGAACAGTGAATTCACAGCAAAAGAGATTGCTGGAGAAATAGCAGAGAGTTTAAATGCAGATGTATGTGGTGTCATTGGTGGCAAGATTATTTTATATCGTAGAAGTTCAAAAGATATAAAGCACATTCTAGACTAATATGGGAAAAGATAAGACAAAGTTAACACCTGTAATAGACGTGGATAAAGACAAACAACTTACTCCAGCTCAAAAACTTGCTAAAGAACAACTTAAAAAGGCAAGAAAAGAAACTGAGAAGTATAAAAAAGAATACTTTGACAAGTATGACGATGTAAAGATTAACCACAGAGAAGACTGGTAATTCAATATTTAGGAAATAGATTATGATTAGAAAAGATTTAAGAAACGTAGCTATTATTGCACACGTAGACCACGGCAAGACAACATTGGTAGATGCAATGTTAAAGCAATCTGGAACTTTTAGAGAAAACCAACAAGTAGAAACTTGTGTTATGGACTCTGGGGATTTGGAAAGAGAAAGAGGAATCACTATTCTTGCAAAGAATACATCTATTCATTACAAGGATATGAAGATTAACATTATAGACACTCCAGGACATGCGGATTTCTCTGGTGAAGTAGAAAGAGTTCTTAAGATGGTTAGTGGTGTATTATTGCTAGTAGACGCAGTAGAAGGTCCAATGCCACAAACAAGATTCGTAGTAGAAAAAGCATTAGCATTAGGATTAAAGATTATTATTGTTGTAAACAAAATAGATAAACCAGAAGCTAGAACAGATCAAATTGGTGATGAGGTTCTTGAATTATTAATGGACTTAAATTGTACAGATGAACAACTTGAATCTCCAATTATTTATTGTTCAGGAAGAGCAGGAACAGCAACTTTAGATTTATCTAAACCTGGCAAAGATTTACAACCACTATTTGATACTATAGTAGATTATATTGATCCACCAGAAGGTGATGAAACAGGTCCACTCCAATTATTGTGTAGTGCTATAGACTATAATGACTTTGTTGGACGTATTGGTATTGGAAGAATTGAAAGAGGTTCTGTAGCAGTTAACCAAACAGTTACAGTTACAGACTATGCACAAGGCATTTCGCCATACAATGGAAAGATTCAAACAATATTCCAAATTGAAGGTTTGAAGAGAGTTTCTGTAGAAAAAGCTAATGTTGGAGACATAGTTTGTTTCTCTGGACTTGAAAATATTACCATAGGTAATACACTCTGTGATCCAAAGGCATTAGAACCAGTACAATTCGTTGCTATTGAAGAACCAACAATTGAAATGAACTTCTCAATCAATGATTCACCTTTGGCAGGAAGAGAAGGAAAGTTCGTAACATCTAGACATCTAAAAGATAGATTATTCAAAGAGTTACTAAAAGACGTTTCATTAAGAGTATATAACACAGATTCTCCAAACACATTCAAGGTTTGTGGTAGAGGAGAAATGCACCTTTCTATTTTAATAGAAACAATGAGAAGAGAAGGTTATGAGTTTACAGTAGGAACACCAAAGGTTATCTATAAAACAATAGATGGCGTAAAGTGTGAACCAATGGAAAGATTATACATAGACGTTCCTTCCGTAAGTACTGGTGCAGTTATGGAACTTATGGGTGTTAGAAAAGGTGAGTTAATTAGCATGACACCAATGGGAAGCAGAATTCGTATGGAATTCAAAGTACCAGCACGTGGATTGTTCGGATTTAAGAATGAGTTCTTAACACAAACAAAAGGTGAAGGAATTATGAACCAACTCAATGATGGTTATGCAGAATATAAAGGACCAATCCAAAGAAGATTTACTGGTTCCTTGGTTGCATTTGAAGCAGGTGAGGCTGCAACATATGGATTATTCAATGCACAAGATAGAGGTGAATTATTCATTGGACCACAAACCCAAGTTTATGAAGGAATGGTTGTTGGTGTAAATCCAAAGAATGAAGATATAAGGGTTAATGTTTGCAAACAAAAGCACGTTACAAATATGCGTTCTTCTGGTGCAGATGAAGCATTAAGATTAAAGCCAATAAAGAAGTTAAGTTTAGAGGAATGTATTGAATTCTTAAACGATGACGAAGCTCTTGAAGTAACACCTAAGAACTTAAGAATCCGTAAGGTTATTCTTAGTGGTGAAGAAAGAATGAAACTCTTAATGAGAGAAAGAGCAGCATTAGAACAAGATAAATAATTGTATCTAAATTAAGTATATAAAATAGTGGAAGTATAATTATCATACCTCCACTATATTTTTACATAAAAAGCACTTTAAATATTAAAATCTAAATCCTAAACTATAGAATTGATTCTTTCCTATAGACTTTCTAGATTCTCCATCTAGTCTTTCTATAACCTTTCTAAATGTCTCAATTTGTTCTTCCATCATGTCATAATTAATCTTGTCAATATAGCCATCTTCAGCATCATTGCAAAGATAATCTGGACCTGGACATAAAGATAAATCAGGAATACCTTTCTTATATATTGGTTGTCCTTCACCAAAGTGTACAAAGTTCTTTGGACGGAGCACTAATGTCTTTGTGTATTTTCTTCCTTGTACTGCTTCAATATAAATGTCTTTCATATAGTCATTAGAAGCATATACTAATTCTGGATCGACATCACTAATCTTTACAAAGTGAGTATGGTCTTCATTGTCTGCCCATTGTGTACATCCTAAGTGTTCAAGAGTTACACCAGCTGTTGCAAGCATATGTCCATCCTTGCCATCCCAGAATTCTGGATGTTTATTTAAGAATAGGGTAGTTACTTGGTTCATTGCATTACCGAATTGACAAAGTTGGAAGTGGCCAGTAACGAAAGAGAATACTAATGTATGTTTTCTTTCTTCAATTGGTTTTTCTGCAAAGTATTTTGCAAGTGAGATTAATCCAATAGGTGCATTTTCTTCAAAAGCGTTTACGCCATCTGTATGTGTGTTTACAAGGATACTTCTTGTTGTATCTTGTCCAGGTAATACAGCGTATACTGTTCTTGTTGTTGCATTGTCTTCAACTGTACCAGTAAGTTTAACTGTAGCGCTCTTGTGTGCCTTTGCAGCAGCAATGATTTTCTTTCCTGTTGTTTCACCAACCCATACAGCAGGGATGCCTGCATACTTTTTAATGAATGGAAGGTATTGATGTCTTGCCATCTCATCTGAACAACCTGTCATAATGCAAATAACAGCTTTTGCTCCGGCTCTTCTAGCCATATTGAGAAGTGGAGCTATTACGAATGTTGCAACTACAGGGCTACTTTGTTTCTTTGGTGGTTCGAATGTGTCTGGATATACACCGCCTTTTCTTTTCTTAAAACAAAGTCCACAACCTGCTTGGAAGAGTGGCATTGCTATAACAGCGATTTTACCTTTTGTCCCAGTATAGAATGTGTTAATACCTTTTGAACCACAATACTTGAGTTGTCCAGTTACACCTTCTTCATCTGTTATTCCGGAGTATGGGTAGTAAGTAACATCTTCTTTGTCTACATCTACTTTTTCTCCATCAGCTGTTTCAAATGATAATGCCCAGTCTTTTGGTTCCCATCTCTTAAATGTCTTAACGTCTTCCTTGACCTCTAGTCCAAGAGATGTCATTTGCTCTGAGATGTAGTCTATCCATTCTTCATGAGCTTTACAGCCTGTGAAACGGGTACCAATAGATACCATTTTTTCTTCCATCTCAATAAGTTTGTCTTTAGATAGTAATTGTGCCATTTGTTTTCGTCCCCTTACATAAGTAAAATTGTTATACTAAAGAAGCAGATTCTTGTTCTTTTTGTTGTTCTGCTTTTATTAAATTTTCGTTCTTAATTCTTTCTTTTTCATCCAAACTCTTTTCTACAGCTTTGAGTATTAGTCTAAATGCGAATATCATGCCAACAAAAATTGGAACTATTACTGCAAATAAGACTAGTACAATCTTGCCCATTTCCCAATCTACCATACCAATCTTAAAGAAGGATTTGATAACGCTGTTTTCGTTTATTCCTAGTTTAGCAAATATTTTTGCAAAGCTTGCAATATGAACAGGTATATCTACTCCGTAGATTATTGCAAATATTCCAACAAGTAGGCCATACATTATTCCGTTTATTACGCCTTCTTTGCTCTTGAATGGGAAACATACTCGTAATAGATTTAAGAATCCAACAGCCGTTACAAGCAAGATAAACATATCTTTGATTTGTTGGTCTGTGAATGAGGTATTGAAGTATGTTATTGCTATACATATTCCAAGTACTCCTAGAATAACTGCAAGCGAACCCGGCAGAGCAGAGCATAGTACCTTTGGTAGGAACCTTCCAGTAACTCGTTCTTTATTTGGTTCTAGAGCAAGAATTACAGATGGAACACCAATTGTTAGCATACCTACAAATGTGAGGTTACTTGGATCAAATGGGAGTGCAATTGGTACTATCATGAATGTTATAGCAATTAGTAGGCTATATATAGTTTTCATTAAATATAATGAAGCAGTTCTTGTTAAGTTATTAATAGAACGTCTACCTTCAGCCACAACCTTTGGCATAGAAGCGAAGTTACTATCTAATAATACAAGAGAGGATACGTTCTTTGCTGCATCTGAACCAGAAGCCATCGCTATGGAACAATCTGCTTCTTTAAGAGCTAAAACGTCATTAACACCATCACCTGTCATTGCAACAGTATGTCCGTGGGATTTAAGTGCTTTAACAAGTTTTAATTTTTGGTCTGGTAAAACTCTTCCGAAGATAGAGTATTTTTCTGCAGCTTCTTTTAGCTCTTGGTCTGTTTGAATAGTGGACATATCTATGATGTTCTCACAATCTTCAAGACCTGCACGTCTAGCAACTGCTTGTACTGTAATTGGATTGTCTCCTGAAATAACCTTAATGTTAACGCCTTCTTCTTTGAAGAATCTAAGTGTATCTGGTGCTTCTGGTCTAATTTTGTCTGTTATGAAAAGATATCCCATTATCTCTAAAGACTTAGGGAGGTCATATCCTTTAAATTTATCTTTGGATCTAGCAAGTGCAAGTACTCTAAAGCCTTTGGCAGCATTTTCTGAAATTGTTTGTTGCATTGCCTTTGTTTGCTTCTTGAATAAGAATTCTGGAGCACCAAGAGCATAGGAGTAACTACCAATAGTTGCACCACTCCATTTTCTTGCAGAGGAGAATGCAATTACTTGAGATGCTGTCTCAGTTTGGTCTGTGTCTGAAACATATAGTCTAACGGCATTTGCAGTTGGATTGTCATCGGCTGTTGCTATAAGCAAGTTCTTAATAGCAGTTCTAAATGTTGTTTCATCCATATGCTTTTCAAGTTGCATCCCTTGAACTTCCATGGATCCTTCTGTAATTGTTCCAGTTTTATCTAAACAAAGAACATCAACACGTGCCAATGTTTCTACGCAGTACATATCTTGTGCTAGTGTCTTATATTTTGAAATACGTACAACGGATACTGCAAATACTGCACTAGTTAGAGCAACTAATCCTGAAGGGATTAAACCTATAAGTGCACCAGCTACGGAAATAACTGTTTCGTTAACCTCTAGACCTGTATTTTGTAAGAAAAATTTAACACAGAATAGAGCAACTCCGAGTGGTACGATTATTATGGACATTATCTTAATGATTAACATTAAGGATTTCCATATTTCAGAGTTTGGTTTTTTGAAATATTTTGCGCCTAAAGAAATCTTCATAGCGAAGTTTTCTGGACCAATATGTATAACTTTTGCTTGGGCATGACCAGAAACAATGTAACTACCACTAATAACTTCATCTCCAGCAGTTTTTGTTATGGCATCTGGTTCACCAGTTACAGCACTTTCATTTGCTTCAACTGTTCCATCTATAACAACGGCATCTGCACAAACTTGGCAACCGGTGGAGAGAAGAACGATATCATCCAAAACAATATCTGAAACAGCAATTTCTTTTTCTTGGTTATCTCTAATAACTGTAACTTTAGGTGCAGATATTAAGGATAATTTGTCCATGGTGTGCTTTGCCTTTAACTCTTGGATTGTCCCAATTAAGGTGTTAATAATAACCAAAATCATGAAACCGAAATCACCAATCTTGAAATTATCTCTTTCGAATATAATTAAAAGTACTGCAAGAACTATAAAAACAAAATTGAAGAATGTTAGGATATTGCTTCTTAAAATCTGTCCAACAGATTTGGTTCTAATGGTTTGCTCGCCATTTACTTGCCCAGCAGCAATTCTGGCTTTAACTTGAGGTGTGGTGAGAGGGAAAGCATTTTCTATAGATATCTTTTCCTTCGTTTTTGTTTGCTTTTCATCAGCAGAAGGGATGATACCTATATTCTTGGTTTCATATTCAGATACGTTTTTCTCTTTTCTCACTTATAACTCCGAATAACTATTAGAAAAATAATAATGTATAATTTTAGCACACGTGTATAACGTTTTCAAATAAAATTGAACAGAAAAATGTCTAAAATATAATAGTTAAATATTGGAAATCTATGCGGTTAGAATACAGAAAAATATCAAAAAATAAACAAAATATTAAGTAGTGTATAAAAAATAAATGCAGCCCGAAGACTGCACTTAATTTGCTAAATAAATCAAAACCTCTTAGTTAAACAAGTCTTTAAATGCCTTTGAGAATTTAAGAGCTGGAGCTTTGCTTGCTGGGATTTGAACTGGTTCTTTTGTTAAAGGATTGAAACCTGTTCTTGCTGCTTTTGCCTTGAGTTCGTATGTGCCGAATCCTGCAATAGCTACTTTGTCACCTGATTTGATTGCATCTGCGATAACATCTGCATATGCTGCTAAGAAAGCTTCTGCGTCTTTTGCTGATAGATCTGCTTTAGCTGCGATTGCTGTTACTAATTCTTTTTTGTTCATTTAAATTTTCCTCCTGCTGGATTTTTGTTTGTTGTGTTCTTAAAGTATAAGTGCTAATTTCCAATATTTCAATAGGGAATATAAAAAATGACCGAAAATAGTGGGTTTTTTAAACTTTTTGGAGTTAGTTAAGTATTTTTAATTAATGTTTGTACGTGTGTGCGCACTTTTTATCTTTACACAAAAGATATAATTATATTATAATTATTGCGAAATTAATAAAAAAAATAAAAAATAGGAGAAAAAATTATGGCAAACGGTTATGCAATTGAAAAATGGGCAAAGGCTCAACCAATTTATGACGAACTCGCAGAACTCACATCTAAACCAATTTATTGTGTTTCAGATGAAGCTCTCAAAGAAATCTTAGACTATTTCAACACAAAATGTGCAAAGTCTAAAGAAATCACAACAGAAGCTAAGAAGTACATCCCAGGTGGAGTACAACACAACTTAGCATTCAACTATCCATTCCCAATCTGTATTGAAAAAGCAGAAGGTGCTTACCTTTGGGATAGAGATGGAAACAAGTACTTTGATTTCCTTCAAGCAGGTGGACCAACAATCTTAGGTTCAAACTTCCCAGCAGTAAGAGAAAAGGTTATTGAATTATTAAACACATGTGGTCCTGTAACAGGTCTTTTCCATGAAGGTGAATTACTCCTCGCAAAGAAGATTAACGAATTAATGCCAAACTGCGAAATGTTCCGTATGCTTGGTTCTGGTACAGAATCTGTTATGGCAGCAATCAGAGTGGCACGTTGTGCAACAAAGAAGAAGAGAATCATCAAAGTTGGTGGTGCTTATCATGGATGGTCAGATCAAATGGTATATGGTCTTAAAATTCCAGGAAGCCGTCAATTCTTAGAAAGTCATGGTATCCCAGGCTCATACAAGACAACAGACGAAGTTCGTCCAAATGACCTTGGAATGCTCGAAGCAATGTTAAAGAAGAATAAAATGAGAGGTGGCACAGCTGCAGTTATCGTTGAACCAGTTGGTCCAGAATCAGGAACACGTCCAATCGACTTGGAATACAACCTCAGAGCACGTATCTTAGCAAAGAAATACGGTGCACTCTTCATCTTTGATGAAGTTGTAACAGGATTCAGAATTGGTATCCATGGCGCAGCAGGATATTTCTTCAATGAAAACTATGGTTATCCATACAATAATGAAAAAGCTCTTGTAGATGGAAAAGAATGGATTATCGAAGACAAGAAACTTGAAGATGGAAAAGTTGTTAAGTTCAAACGTCCAGCAACAAATAGAGATATGTATCCAGACCTCACAGTATTTGGAAAGATCGTTGCAGGTGGTTATCCATCAGCAGGTGGTGTCGGTGGTAAGAGAGAATATGTAAGCTTAATGGCAGCAGGACTTGCTGGTATGGGCAAGAAAGCATATGTTGGTGGAACTCTTGCAGCAAACCCACTTTCATCTTATGCAGGATATTTAGCAATTTGTGAAATTGAAAAGAACGATGCATGTGCAAAAGCAGGAAGAGCAGGAGATAGACTTGCAGCAGGATTAAAAGAACTTGTAAAGAAGTACAACCTCCCATTCGTAGTATACAACCAAGGTTCAATCGTACACCTTGAATGTACAGGTGCTATGAGTTATGACTTCTCAAGCATGAGCTTACTTGGTTCTGTTATCCCAATGCTCAAGACAAAGCCAGAAATGCTTAGAAGAAAAGTTGCAATGGAACAAATGGGTGCAGCTTATATGAGACATGGTATCGTAACATTAGCAGGAAGCCGTTTATACACATCTATGGCTGATACAGACGAAGTTATCGATGCAGCACTTGCTAAGTTCGAAGAAACATTTAAGGATGTTGTAGCTTGTGATAACGCAAGATTCGAACACAAATAATATAAGGAAATACTAAGATGATAACCGAAACAGTTCAAAAAAATATTATATCCTATGCACAAAAATTTGTTGCAGATGGATATATAGCTTCTGGTGCTATTGCTGTTAGATGCGATACGGGTATTGCAATGACACAATTAGGTGCAGATTTGAGCAAACTAGAAGTTGGTTCAATTATGTACGTTGATGATAAAAACATTGAAAAACTTCAAGGCAATGAAAGAGCAGCAGCAGTTCTTCTTTTCTGTCTCTTTAGACATGATGACAAGATTGGAGCAGCAGCTATTGTAGATAGCGAGAATATATTAAAGTTCTCTTCCAAAAAGAAAACATTGCCGCCAGTTTTAGATGATATGTCTCAAATTTGTGGTGTTACTGTAAAGTGTGCAAAAGAAAACACAGCAATAGAGGTATTAAGAGCAATCAGAGGATTAAGAAATTGTTGTTTCTTACCAGATGCTGGAGCAATTGTAACTGGTAGAACATTGGATGAAGTTCATACGGCAACATTAGTATTAGATAAAGCATGTAACTGTTATCTTCTCGCAGAGAAAAAGGGTGGAAGCAAACCACTTGGTGCATTAGATGCTTGTCTTGAACACGTTGTATATAAACTCAAATATTCCAAGAAGAACCAAGATGCACAAAAAGCAGCAGAATCTGGCGTAGCAGAAAAGACAGAAGAACAACCATCTGCAATTACAACAGATGAACTCAAAAAACTTGCACAAGAAGTTAAAGACGTTGGCGTAAGAATGCTAAACGAAAACCTTGTTCAAGGAACATGGGGCAACATTTCTGTTAGAGTAGATGATAAACACATCCTTTGTACACCAAGTGCACTAGACTATGTAATGCTTAAACCAGAACAAATGGCAATCGTAGATATCGAAACAATGGAATGGCAAGGATCCAACAAGCCAACATCAGAAAAGAAAATTCATGGTGCTTTAATGCTTGCTAAGAAAGAAACAACTTGGGTATTACATTCACATCCAAAATATGGTTGTATTCTTGCTTCTATGGGAAAAGCATTGCAAGTTCCAGAAGAGTATAAGGCAACATTAGGTGAATCTATTCCTTGTACAACAGGTGGACTCCCAGGCACAAAGAAACTCGTTAAGAGCGTAACAGCAGCTATTGGAGATGCACCAGCAGTATTCTTAAAGAATCATGGTATCGTTGCAAGAGGAAATACTTTAGAAGAAGCTTTCCAAGTTTGCTATGATTTAGAAAACGCTTGCAAGAAGTACTTAGAAGATTAAGATTTTTAAAAAATTATTATTATGCAAAAGGAGGGATTATTTCTCTCCTTTTATAATATTATTGTTTGTGTACGTGCGTGAATAGTGGACTTTTAATGTATAAAAAATTGCATAAAAATGTATATGTATAAATGCATAAAAAATGTATAAAAATTTTTTGTCAAAAATGCTAGGTTTTTGCTTGATATTATCAATTATATTATATATAATTTGCATATCTTAGAGCAAAGCTGACACAAGTTACGGGCAAAAAGTCCGGGTCCAGACACAATATATTGTGGTGTAGAGAGGATAGCACATGCAGGAATTGAAAGACAGGATCGTCAAGGACGGAGAGATCTATCCAGGTGACGTTCTAAAAGTTTCAAGTTTTTTGAACCATCAACTAGATACAGAGTTGTTGGATCACATCGGTAGAGAAATCGCCGACATTTTTTCCAAGAGCAAAATTACCAAAATATTAACAATAGAAGCATCTGGTATTGCTATTGCTATGGCAGTATCTAGATATATTAATGTTCCAATAATTTTTGCAAAGAAAAATAAAAACAAGAACATGTCTCAAGATGTTTATTCGGTTGAAGCTTTCTCTTACACAAAAGGTGCAACCAATCTTATTCAAGTAGAAAAGAGATTCATTTCCAAAGATGACTCAATTCTTATTGTGGACGATTTTCTTGCAAAGGGAAGTGCGCTTAATGCATTAACAGGAATCGTTAAAGAAAGTGGTGCTAATCTAGTTGGATGCGCAATAGCAATAGAAAAAGTATATCAAGGTGGCGGTGCTGAGCTTGCTTCAAAGGGAGTTAGAATTGAATCCCTTGCTAAAATCAAATCTATGTCAGTAGAAGACGGAATCGTTTTTGAAGACTAAGAAATAAATTAAGAACAACAAAAAATAATGCCAAAACGGCACTTTAAAAAGGAGAATATTTATGAAAAAGAAAGTTTTTGTTTTACTCGTAGTAGTAGCATTAATCGCAGCATTATGTGCAACATTCGTAGCATGTAATAAGAAAGGCAACAATGCAGATGATACTATCAAGTTAGACCCAATGACAAATATTGATAACGTTACAGTTGACAAAACAGGTGGCGTTGTAAAATCATCTATCAAATTTGGTTTAATCACATTACATGACAGCTCATCTACATATGATAAGAACTTCATCGATGCAGCAACAGCAGTTTGCGCAGAAATGGGTGTAGCTCTTAGAGTTGAATCTGGTATTGAAGAATCAAACGCTTGCTATGATAAAGCAGTTGAGTTGGCAGAAGCAGGATTTGACATCGTTTTCGCAGATTCATTTGGTCATGAACCATTCATGGTACAAGCAGCAAAAGCATATCCAAACGTTCAATTCTGTCATGCAACAGGTACAACAGGACGTATTGCAAACGTATCTAACTTCCAAACAGCATTTGCAAACATTTACGAAGGAAGATATCTTGCAGGTATCGCAGCAGGTATGAAATTAAATGAAATGATCAATAATAACACAATCACAGCAGCTCAAGCTGTTATGGGTTATGTTGGTGCATATCCATATGAAGAAGTTGTTTCTGGATTAACATCATTCTATCTTGGTGCAAAATCTGTATGTCCACAAGTTACAATGAAGACAACATTCACAAATAGCTGGTTTGACCCAACAGCAGAAGCAAACTCAGCATTAGCATTAATCAATGCAGGTTGTGCCCTTATTAGCCAACACGCAGACTCAATGGGTGCTCCATCAACATGTGAATCAAAAGGTGTTCCAAACGTAACATATAACGTAAGCACAAAAACAGCATGTCCAAACACATATCTTGCAGGATGTAAGATTAACTGGGGAACATACTTCAAATACATCATTGAATGTGTACAATATGGCAAAGACATCCCAGATGATTGGACAGGTGGTTTCGCAACAGGCGCAGTTGAAACATTAGAATTAGGCAGTGCAGTTGCAGATGGAACAGCAGCAGCTATCGCAGCAGCAAAGGCACAATTCGAAGCTGGCACATTAAAAGTTTTCGATTGCTCCAAGTTCACAGTTAGTGGTCTAACCCTTACAGAATACGTTGCAAACGTTATCTCAGATGAAAACTTCGAAGCAGATACAAACGTTGTATTAAAGTCTGGCAACACAACTTATATTGCAGAAAGCACATATCGTTCAGCTCCATACTTTGGATTAACAATTGACGGTATTTCACCACTTAATGCATAATAATTAAATTGAAATAGGTAAGGCGGAGCCCAAAAAACTCCGTCTTGCTTTTTTTAATTGCAAACTAAAATGGAGGTAATCGTGGAAAACGAAATTACCAAAGAAGTAAGCGAAGTTTCTCCAGAAGAAGAAAAGACTACTGAAGTTGAGCAAGTGGAAGAAGTGAAAGATGATACCCCTGTTATAGAATTAAGAGGAATATCAAAACACTTCGGAGAAGTTCGTGCAAATAACAACATTAATCTCACCTTGAAGAAGGGTGAAATTCTTGCTATTTTAGGGGAGAATGGTTCTGGTAAAACAACATTGATGAATATGATATCTGGTATTTACTATCCAGATGAAGGTCAAATATTTATTAATGGAAAGGAAGTTCAAATCAGATCTCCTCAAGATGCTTTTGAAAATCACATCGGTATGATTCACCAACACTTTAAACTTGTTGATGTATTTACCGCAGCAGATAATATAATCCTTGGCGATAAAATCCTTAAAGTTGACAATAGAAAAGTATTGAACAGTTACTTTAGTGATTATAGAGGTTCTATTTCTTCAGCAAAGGAAGTTAGAGATGCAGCACTTAATGCTGAAAATCCAGAAGCAAGGTCTAGAATATATGCCAAGTATTTGATGAAACGTCAAAGAGCATATCTTAAAGTTGCTATTAAGACTGCCGTAATGCCATTGTTAAGATTCTGGGAAAGAAACAAATTTAACTACTTGGCAAGAGGTCGTATAGAAGCAATTCAACACTATATTAAAAAGTTTGGGTTTGATATAGACTTAAGTAAGAAAATATACGATATGTCTGTTTCTGAAAAACAAACTGTCGAGATTATAAAGGTATTATACAGAGGTGCTAACATCCTTATTTTGGATGAACCAACAGCTGTTTTAACACCACAAGAAATTAGAAAATTATTTGATGTACTTCGTAAAATGAAAGAGGATGATAAGGCCATTATCATTATTACTCATAAGCTTAACGAAGTTATGGAAATTTCAGATAGAGTTTCTGTATTGAGAAAAGGTGAATATATTGGAACAGTAAATACAGCTGAAACAAATTACAAAGAACTCACTGAAATGATGGTTGGAAAGAAGGTTGATCTTAACATAGATAGAAAAGACCCAGTAGATCCAAAACCAAGACTAGTAATTAATAATTTAACAATTCAAAATAATGAGGGAAGAAAAGTAATAGATGACATTTCATTTACTGCAAATGGCGGTGAAATACTTGGTATTGCAGGTATTGCAGGAAATGGACAAAAAGAACTCCTTGAAGGTATCGCAGGTTTGCAACGAGTTGAGTCTGGTGAGATTATATTCCATAATCCAAAAGAAAATAAACCAGTTACTTTCTTCCATAATGACATTAAACAAATTAAGGAAAAAGCAGAGAAGGGTATGTTCCATTATCCAGATGGTACTCCTGTTGTATTAAAGGGTAAATCTAATGGAGAGATTAAGAAGTTAGTCAATAATGAACAGATTCTCTATTATGAAAATGAAATTATTAATTTAAGAGATAAGAAACCAAGAGAAATTCAAGAATTAGGCATCAAGCTCTCATTCGTTCCAGAAGACCGTTTAAATATGGGTTTGGTAGGAAATATGAGTATTGTAGATAATATGCTCCTAAGAAGTTACAGAAAGGGCAAGACAGCTTTCTTAAATAGAAAAAGACCTAAGAACTTGGCAGATAATATCATAGAGGAACTTGAAGTTGTAACACCTAGTGATCAAACACCAGTTAGAAGATTGTCAGGTGGTAACGTTCAAAAGGTTTTGGTTGGAAGAGAAATTTCCTCATCACCAAAAGTTTTAATGGCTGCATATCCAGTAAGAGGTTTGGATATCAACTCATCATATCTTATTTATAACCTTTTAAATAAACAAAAAGAAAAGAACGTTGCAGTTATCTTCGTTGGAGAAGATTTGGACGTTTTACTAGAATTATGTGATAGAATTCTCGTCTTATGCGGTGGTAAGATAACTGGTATCGTAGATGGAAAAACAGCAAAGAAGGACGAGGTTGGTTTATTAATGACCAAACATGTTGGAGAAGAGAATGATTCAACACAAGAAAATAATGAAGTGGAGGAGGTAGAAGATAATGGCATCAAGCAAAATTAAATTTGAACTTCCTTTCCACATTACAAAAAGAACAGATATAGTGGCATGGAAAGCATGGCTCGTTAGAGGTGGTGCAATTGTCATAGCATTTATTCTAACCGCTATAGTTTCTACAATCCTAACCAAAGGAGATATGGGCGGATTCTTTAAAGAAATGTTTGTTGGAACGATGGGTACTGCAAACAAAGCATTGAAGTTCCTTAATGGTTGGGTAATGTTATTAATGATTGGTTTGGCACTAGTTCCTGCATTCAAAATGAAGTTTTGGAATATTGGTGCAGAAGGCCAAACATTAATGGGTGCACTTGCATCAGTAGTTGTCATTAAAGAATGGGGTAAAGTGTTACCAGAAGAAGTACTCATTATCTTAATGCTTTTATTCAGTATTATATTCGGTGCTATTTGGGGATTAATTCCAGCTATATTTAAAGCTATTTGGAATACCAATGAAACATTGTTTACACTAATGATGAACTATATTGCAATTCAATTAGTTTTATTCGCAATTAACATATGGGCACCTAATGGTTCTGGTACAATTGGTATCTTAAAATATGGTAGTTTCTCAGATGCATTTGGAATGAACTATATTATTAATATTGTATTGGTAACTATAGTTACGGCGATCCTATTTATATACATTAAATATAGTAAACATGGTTATGAAATTAATGTTGTAGGTGAAAGTGTAAACACAGCAAAATACATTGGTATTAATGTTAAGAGTGTTATTATTAGAACTATGGTATTATCCGGTGCTCTTTGTGGCTTAGCAGGATGGTTCTTGGTTGGAGGAAGTCCAACACCAACAATTAACTCTACACTAGTTGCAGGAAGAGGATTCACAGCCATCTTAGTTGCTTGGCTTGGACAATTAAATCCAATTATTATGCTTGGTTCTGCATTCTTAGTAGTATTTATGCAAACAGGTGCAGCACAAGTTGCTTCAACATATCATATTGGTAGTAGTTCAGCATTTGGTAGTATCGTTGTTGGATTATTCTTCGTTATCGTTATAGCAGCAGAATTCTTGGTAAATTACAACGTAGTATTCAAAATACACAAACACAAGAAAGTCGCAAAAACTGCAGATTCACTTGCTACATTTGGAAACAAAGTTGAGAAAGAGGAGACAAAGAAGGAAGATATCATTACAGAAGAACAATTCGAAGAAGAATTGGAATCTATTGGTACAAGATACTTTGAAAGAACTATTACTAAATCAAAGAATTTTGAAGGGAATGATACATTCACTCCTCAAAAAGAAAAACCTCCTGTTGAAAAAACAGCAGAGAACGAAGAAAAGGAGGATAAATAATTATGTTTTTAGTATTCTTACGTAGTGCAATAAGATTAAGCACAACATTCCTCTTTGGCTCAACAGGTGAAACTATTACAGAAAGAGCAGGGCATTTAAATCTTGGTATTCCAGGAATTATGTGTCTTGGTGCAGCAGGTGCTTGTGTAGGTGAGGAAGCATATCTTAAAGGATTGTCAGATATGAGCCAAGCCAATGGTTTTGCTGTAGTAATAATAGGTATATTATGTGCAATGCTATTTGCCGGTGCAGGCGGTTTACTATATGCATTCTTAACAATTACATTAAGAAGCAACCAAAACGTATCTGGTCTTGCAATTACAACATTTGGTGTTGGTATAACAAACTTTATTATCCCACAAGTAGATGTAACTGGATTTACAACAGTAGTAAGTAAGGCATTCACAGCATACGCTCCAGGTGCAGATAGAGCAGGATGGTTTAGTGATTTATTCTTAACATATGGATGTTTAGTTTATATCGCAATTGTACTTGCTATTTTGGTTGCGGGATTCATTAAGAGATCTAAACAAGGATTAAGTTTAAGAGCCGTAGGTGAGAACCCAGCAGCAGCAGATGCAGTAGGTATTAATGTTATTAAATATAAATATATCGCTTGTATTGTAGGTGCTGGAATATCTGGCCTTGGTGGATTATTCTTCATCTTTGACTATCTTGGTGGTAACTGGGAATATACAATTGAGGCATTAGGTTGGTTGTCTATCGCCCTTGTTATCTTCTCAGTATGGAGACCAAACATTGGTATAGCTGGTTCTATTTTATTCGCAGCATTCTATATTCTTCCATCTTACGTTAATGTTCCATTCCAATACAGAGAATTAATTAAGATGATTCCATATGTTGTAACAATTATTGTTTTAATAGCAATTAGTTTATTAAGAAAGAAAGAATTACAACCACCAGCATCTCTTGGTGTTCCATACTTTAGAGAAGAAAGATAGCAAAAAGAACTTATATTTATTACTAAAACCGGAGAGAAAAATCTTCGGTTTTATTTTTTAAAAATTTTTTTATTTTTTAATGTTCCTTTAATATTCCCTTTTTATAATAAAGACAAGAAAAGCAAAGAAACAAACAAAATTTTTCATAATAATCCTCTCTCAATAAAGATCCTCTTGGTTAAGCCAAGGGGTTTCTTTTATATATAAAATACTTGATAATCCAAAAAAAATGGTGTATTATAACTTTGCTTTGCGAGATTAGCTCAGTTGGTTAGAGCGCTACGTTGACATCGTAGAGGTCATAAGTTCAAGTCTTATATCCCGCACCATAGTACGAACTCTTTTAGAGGGTTCGTTTTTTTTATGGTAATATAAAAAAAGATATGATATACTAAAGCATATTTATTTAGAGTGGAGGGTCTGACATGGGGGTATATGCCACAATAAACATCTCTTTTGAGGTTGTTGCATTGTTATTAGCAATTGCTGGTTCTATTTGTATGCTCACTTTCCCTCACGTTAGCAAACAAGAAAAACGTGATTTAGCATTTATTATGGCATCATTGGGCGTTTCTGCTCTCTTTAACGGATTGTTTAATGTATTTAACGATATGGGGTTAGAATCTTCTAGAGCGATGATTATAGCCTCAAGGTTTATAGGAATAATGGCAGGTTGTTTATGCATAGCATTCCTCAACCTTTATTTGATTCATTTAATTAAAAGTGACTCAAAGTTTTATAAGGTTTGGACCATTATTGTTTTTGCTATACAAGGGGTCGTGCTTGCACTGCTTGTAGGAAATCTATTTGCAGGATATTTATATTCTGTAAACGCAAATAATCACTATGTTCGTGGCATCGCCTTCTACCTAATTCCAGTTGTTGAATTAGTATTATGGTTAGCAATTGCAGCATTGGTTGTTATTAATAGAAAAAGTTTGTGCAAACAAGATATGGTTACTTTCTATATCTATTTTTCATTGCTTCTAATTGGCTTAATTTTACAATGTCTTATTCCACAGTTGTTCTTTGTGGATGCTATAACTATTATGTCAATTGTAGTTCTTTTGTTTGGAGAACAATCAAAAGCAACTGACATACTTTTGAAAGAAAGAATCGCAAAAGAGGAAGCAAAATTAGAAACAGAAAAAACAAGAGAGAGACTATTTAGAAGTCAAGTTTCTCCACATTTTATTTACAATGCACTAACGGCTATACAAGCTCTTCCAGACAACCCAGATAAAACAAAGAAAGCAATAGGGGACTTTGCTAAATATCTTCGTCAGACACTAAATACAATTAATGAAAACACTCTCATTTCTTTTGAACAAGAATTTGAGAATGTACAAGTTTATTTAAGACTTGAAAAAATACGTTTTGGAAAGAGTTTGCAAGTTGAATACGATATACAAGAAAAAGATTTTGATCTTCCTGCTATGAGTGTCCAAATATTGGCAGAAAATGCAGTTAAACATGGTATATCTGTTAAGCGTGAAGGTGGTACAATTAAGATTGCAACAAGACGTGAGGATAATGACATAGTCATTAGAATAATAGATAATGGTGTAGGATTTGAGGTTAATGAACCAAGAGATTCTACCCATATTGGTATTGAAAATGTTAGAAACCGTGTTGAAACAATGGTTAATGGAAAACTTGAAATAGAAAGTAAAATAGGTTATGGTACAACGGCCACTATTCGTTTCCCAATTTCAGAATAAAATAATTTCAAACACTAAAACTTTAAAAATGCTTTTGTAATAAATTTGTAATATTTCGTGTGTTACAATGGTTGTAATAATTCATATTATAATGGAGAGTAGTCTAATGGGAGTTTTAAAAGATTTATACCAAAAAATCTGGGATGAAATTGGTGGAAACCAAGCATCTCAAAATATGTCTGAAGGATCTTTTACAGAGAAATTAAGACGTGATACCGTTAGAGTACGTATAACAAAAGAATTGAATAATTTAGAGCGTATGATGTTGCTTAATTCAAAGCAAATGGGCGCTCTTTCTTTATATCATGAAGGTGATGATGATCTTCCTTTTGATGAGTTAGAATTAATCGTAAAAAATAACGTTTTATCTAAGAATCACATTAAAAATGTGAAAGAGTGTATTTTAGACCTTGATGAAATCTCAACAGTTGAAGATGCAACAGAAACTACAGAATTACATAATGACGACTTGTCTAAGGCAGTTTTAAAAATGCTTCATTGCCAAACAGCTCAAGTTCTTTTATTGTCAGATTCAAACACAAATTCAAGTGACAATGGACAAGCAGAGTGGTTCGTTAAGCAACCTGAAGCTTTCGTACAAGCAACTTTAATTGCAAACGATAGAAAGCAAGATGCATTTAGTGAAATACATTTTGAAGAAGACTTATCTTCAATAGATTTGGATTGTCATGAGTATCTTCGTAAACCTCATGTATCAGATAAGTGGTCTGCTATTCGCAACGAGGATGAAAGTTTCAATAAAGATGCTCAAAAACTTCTAAAAGATATTCATGAGTTGGATGTAAGATTAGGTTTTGTTTCAGGAAAAGAACGTGAGGAAATAGAAAACAAGAAACTTAGAGCAGAGAATGTTCTTTTAAAGGCAACTTATGCAAGAGGTAGTGCAATACAAGATGCTTTTAGAGAAGGTGTAATAAGTGAATACTATTATAAAACACGCAATGAACAATTAATAAAACGTGATTACAAGAGAGTCCCAGAGATGTTTGAGGAAGATGATATTAAAAATAGAGAGCAATACCTCAAAGATCATGATTTACAAGATTTAAGTAAGGATGAAGCGGATGCTATTTGTAATCTTGCACTTAAAAAAGCACAAAAAGACAAGAATATATATCTCACAAAACAGTTCTTAACAAAAAAAGGACTTGCCAATTCCAGCAGATATCTTCTTTCCGAAATGGCACTCAATAGAGAAATTTTCTATCGTGGTCTTGCAACAGGAAAGAAACAATATGATGAAGATGGAATAGAAAATAGTGATAAAGTAAGTCGTATTAGTGTAGATATAGATGAAATAGGAGAAGATTATATTGGTATGACAATGCGTCAAGTACAACCAGTACAAGATGAACTCTATATAAGGAGTTTGAAAAAATGATTATCTTAGCAGTTGATGATGAGACATTAGCATTAAATTCATTGGCAGATTGCATTAAGAAGGTTAAGCCAGATGCGGACCTTTATCTATTCCATGATCCTATAATGGCTCTTCAATCTTTGGAAAGTGGTGCAATGAAACCAGATATCATTTTTAGTGATGTTAGAATGTATGATATGACAGGCATACAATTTGCTCATAGAGTTAAGGTTATTTATCCACATACAAACATAGTGTTTGTAACAGGGTACTCCGAATATATGATGGATGCTATTAGATTGCATGCAAGTGGTTACTTGCTAAAACCAGTTGATGAAAACCAACTTCGTGAACAATTTGATAATCTTCTTTATCCAGAAAAAGATATGGGAAAGGGCAAAAAGTTCTATGCTCAAACATTTGGAAACTTCGAGTTTTTCTGTGATGGAATGCCTGTTCATTTCCCAAGAGCAAAAGCAAAAGAATTACTTGCTTATTTAATAGACAAAAAGGGAGCTGCATGTAGCCGTTCTGAGATAATTGCTTACATTTTTGATGATGTAGGTGTTGGTGGTGATCAATATTTATCTCAAGCATTCTCAACGCTTGTTAAGACTTTGAATGCAATAGGTGGTTCAGATATTATCATCAAATCTCATAATGCATATGCAATAGATCCTAAAAAAATTGATTGTGATTATTATGACTACCTTAATGGTGATATAAAAGCAATTAACGCCTACCAGGGCGCATATATGACAAATTATGCCTCATGGTCAGATTTGACTGGGCCAAAAAAATATAGAATGTAACGGGAGATCTTAAAATAATGATTAAAAAAGGAAAGAAAATACTATTATATGCCATGTTGTTGGCAACATTTGTACTAACATGCGTAGTGCTATTCGCATGTAATATCGATAATGTAAAAGAAATAAGTGTCACTCCCGATACTATAGATGTAAGAATGGGTGAGTTCAATTACTCAGACTATACCGTTACAGCAACATTCGACTCAGGCAAAACAGAACAATCTACATTAAGTGCAGATATGTTAGAGGCAAAAGACCGTATTTTATTATTCCAAGAAGGCGAACACGTATTAACTGTTTACTTTAAAGACAAGACAACAACAATTAATGTAAATGTTAGAAGAAATGTTTTTGCTGGAGCAGAATTTAATGACGTAGACATTGTATATGATGGAGAATTCCATACAGTAGAGGTAAAGAATGTTCCAGAAGGCACAACAGTAACATATCCTACAACAAATCGTTTCCGTACAGCAGGAACATATCAAGCAACTGCAATTTTAAGAAAAGATGCTTATGAGATGAAGGAAATGACTGCAAATGTAGTTATTAGAAAAGCAACTTATGATTTATCACATATCAACTTTGAAAATAAAGAAGAAGTCTATGATGGTGACATACACGAGATATCCATTGATGGAACTTTGCCTACTGGATTATATGTAGATTATACAATAACAAAATTTGGAGGCAGAGAAGAACAAGGAAACTCTGCTAAAAATGCAGGAATATATACAATACAAGCATCATTCTCTGGTGATAATGTCAACTATAATGTAGTTGAACCAAAGATTGCAACTCTTAGAATAAAGCAAGCAGAGATAGATGTCTCAGATTTAAGTTTTGATAGCAAATGGGTTCAGTATGATCGTACTGTTCAAAAGATTGAACTTGAAGGTAATCTTCCTTTAGGAGTTTCTGTTACTTATATTAATAATGAACACGTGGACGTGGGCGTATATAATGCAACAGCTAAATTTGATATAGATGATATAGTCAATTATGAACCAATTCCAAATATGTATGCAACTTTAACAATTGAAAAAGCAGAGTATGATATGTCGGGTGTTCAATTTAATGGAACAAAGACTTCTTATGATGGTACAGAAAAGACTATAGAGATAGAAGGAACTTTGCCTATGGGATTATCAGTGTCCTATAGTGGCAATGTAGCAAAAAATGCAGGGACTTATGTAGCGATAGCATCTTTTGAAAGTAATAATCCAAACTTTAAGAATCCTGCTTCTATGACTGCAACGATTATTATTGACCCAGTTCCAGCCAAAATGGATATGATTACTTTTGAACGCCGTCGTTTCATTTCTCAAAGAAGTATCAAAGATGATTTCCCTACAGAATATTGGAACTATATATTCCAACATCCAGAAGAACAATCAGCTGAAGAAAGAGCTAAGCATTTAAAGGTATTCTATTTTGATCCATATCGTGCAGCTAATGAATATCGTCCTCAAAATATACCAGACGGTCTTAAAGTCAAAGATGTAAAGTATAAAAAAGTTGACGGTTGGATAGATGATCTTTCTTCGTTTGATGGTGAAGGAGAGGGATACGGAGAAAAGATTCTTGAAGATGGATACTATGTTGTTGTCATAGAATTCGATGGAAGTGGCAACTATACTGGGCTTACCAAAGTTAATACACTTATACGTGCATCAACGGTGAATAGTTTCACAAATTGGGATTTAAAGGTTTTTGATGATGATTGGGTAAACCCAGAGACAGGCAATGCATCAGGCGCATTTATGGACTTCCATGAAGGTGGGTCTTGTGATGAAAATTTGGAGGAATTCACATTCGGTGGCATTACAATGCAATTCTGTGATTGTAATGTATTCTATGAATATAATAAGAAAGGAGAAACTGCTTTAACCAATTCGGAACAGGGATATATACAACCATCTAAGAGAGAAGATTTCCATACACTTGCAGAGGAGTATCGCAATTTTAGACTTCAGTACAAGCGTTATATAGTTGGTACAGAAAGTTGGCTTGACGTTGATGATGATATTTTTACATCATTGTTGAATGCTTCAAATGAAGCATTGAGACCAACATCTGGTGAAGACACTCCTTGGACATTTGAGTTGAATAATGCTGCGTATGTTTTGCTAGAGGATTCAGAAGATTGGAGATATATATCAAAACATAAAGAACATACACATTCTGATTATATTGATGTGCTAGCACATATTTTTGGCTTTGAAAACTCAAGCGATTTCTTTGGAGAAGGTAAAGTTGTCCAGAAAATTGATGAATTTTGTAGTAACATGATGAGAGATAATTCCGGAACATCCATAAATAACGTTAATGGACAACTTACATGTGCCGTTAAAGGCGGAGTTTATGATAAAGGTGAGCGTGATTCAGTAATTGCGTTCCCATATACTTTTAGTTGGGTTGATAATGAAGGAAATCAAAGATCAGAAGCAATAATTTTTATCGTTGCAAGATTACAAAGAACAGAATCCTCTCTTTCAATTTTTAAGGATATGGGCGTTTTAATAAGTGATGTAGATTCATTATTTAATTTATTCAACTCTCCACAACAAGAGGTTAAACTGGAAGGACGTTGTTTGACAAGTGAAGTCTATTTGACAAGATTATCTCCAATAGTTAAAGTGGTTGATGAATCTGGAACAGACGTTACACATGTAATAACAAGTGATAAAGATCTTACATTTTTGGAAGAATCTGCTGCAACAGAAAAACTTACTCAAGGAACTCGTGCAGTATATAGATTTGTCGAAAATCTTCCAGGAAATTGTGCAGAGGAGAGTGAATCATATGATTTGGCAGAACATCAAATTTCTACAAATCAAGCAACATATACATTCTGCGATGATGATATTTTTGCAAAAATAATTAAAGCAAATGGAGATTCGATTAGTTTAACAAATAGAACAGATAGAGATGAACATCCTCAAATGGAGGCTGGTGTTGCTGAAAATCTTGATTATGTAACTGAATTGTATAATTTATTTATTTCAAATTATGCAATAGGTGAAGATGTTGTTAATGAGTGGAGATTGGGAGTTACTAACCGTTATTACAATTTATATAAAGATTTCTTTGAATTTACAAGTAACTTGATGGCTTTGGCAGGTCGTAATTTAGGAAAGAATAATGAATATGTCCTTAGTGAAAGTGTAATTATCGGTATGAATAATCCATTCACTATTTCCATAAACAATAGTGGAAACGATTATTCTTTAGACCAATATCGTATGATAGTTGCAAAGTTGTTTGGATTCAATGATTTAGCCACATTCACATCATATACTAATACATTGGCACAAGAACTTGCTCAAAATAAGAAAAATGCAAATGTTGAATCTGTATCAGCACGTTTGATGTATGACGGCGCTGTTTATACGACAAATGGATATTTCATATTTCCATTCGTAATTAGAACCGAATTGTCTTTACAAAAGGTATTTGCATTAGTGTTTGTTGATACAGTTGGCAATATGTCTGTATGGATTAATGATGCACGTAATGCATTTAATGCTACTAATTTTGGCGATGCAGTCTTATCTTCGGAAGATAAATACGAGGTAACTATTTATGGCAGATGTCTATTGGCTGAAGATGATGGTTATATTATGAGAGAAGATTTGGACTCAAAGGTTGCAGAATTAATAAAGGATTTGCAGAACGCTTCTCACAATATTTTTACGGTTACATATCCAAATGTAAGTTGTAAAGATACTAACGAGAACGAACAATATGGTGAATACACTATATTTAGAGAAAATGCATGTTATTTAATTTGTGATTGTTATCCACTTGGCGGAATCGTATATGCAAATGGTGAGTATTGTTCTATAACAAAGAGAATAGATAGAAACGATATTGCTGTTATGGCAGATGAGGTTGTTGCTAGATTTGATTCCTTAAGTGATTTGTATCATACATTCTTCTCTAATTATTCTATTGAAGAAAATGGTGCAAACTACTGGGAGATTGGACAAGGCAATGATAATTATCTTGACTATAGAAGATTCTTCAAACAAGCTGGAAATTTATACACCATCGCTAATAACGATCTTGGATATACAAGTGAATATTTATTGACCAATAGTGCAGTCATTGGA
Source organism: uncultured Clostridia bacterium (assembly GCA_947165815.1). Taxonomy (GTDB): domain Bacteria; phylum Bacillota; class Clostridia; order Christensenellales; family CAG-917; genus RGIG8124. The sequence goes on along the minus strand of CAMVBZ010000001.1, from coordinate 33,861 downwards.
TTAAACAAATCCTTTGCAATTGCTGGTACGGGAAATAATCATACAGTTGATGAGTATCGTCAAATGATAGCAAATCTTTTAGGATTTGATGATGTAGCCACACTTACAACATATGCTAATATGATGGCAAATGCATTTATGGATAATGAACGTAGTGCAAATACAGACACAGTTGAAAATCGTTTGATTTATGATGGCGCTATTTATACAACAAATGGAATCTATGTTTTACCATATGTTATTAGAAGAAAAGCAAAAGACAATATTTTGACATATATGTTTGTAGATACAGATGGCACAATCTCAATTTGGATTAACAACATTAATGTCGCCTTTGATACAATCGATTTTACTGGTCATGGACCAGAAAGTAGAGAAGCTGTATATATTAATGGCAGATGTGTTTTATTTGAGGAAAATGACTACACTGGTTGGGCTGACACCAAAATTAATAAGTATATTGCTGTAGAAAAGGTTAAGGCAATTGGATCATCTGGAGATTTCTTGATATATACTCCTTTCATAGATGAAGAAGGATTTGAAGTGTATTGGTTCTCTGTTTATGACTATGAATTAAAAGTAGTTTATGAGGATGATAACACTTATGAAATTGGAACCGTACAACACGGGTGTTATACATTATTAAATATAGCAAGTAAAGAAGATGTTCTTATCGCTAACGATAGTATAATTTCCTATTATGAACAAGGAGGAGATGACGAATGGCACTAAAAAAGAACCTAATCTATGCATTATCTGTAGTAGCTGGTGCTCTCATCTTGTCAGTTGTGATATCGCTTCCTATTTTGGCAGCAACACATGCTTTGACAATTATTAATGCAATTAGTTATATTGCTTTCTTCTTTATTGTTTTACTAGATATAGGAATAGTTATTTTTGCACATAAGATTTTCTCAGGCAAAGCATATGATGTTATTTTTGCTTTATCTACAGCGATATTGATTTCATTCTTCCTTGGAATAGTTATTTTTGCATTGATAATCAATCGTGCAAATTTCTCTAATTTTGACTGGATTGGGGTATTTAACCGTATGCTACATTGGGATTGGCGTTTTTATGCAATAACATTCTCAATATTAGTTGGTTTTTCAGCAATTTACCTTGGCTTTATAGATAGAGATTTATGGAAGTTTATGCGTTACACAGGAATTGGTGGAAAAGGCAAACTCAAAGAAATCGAAGCAAACTTAGAAAACTCTCGTTGGATGAGTGACGATGAAAAGAAAAAGATATTCAAACCAATAAAATATAGCCAACTCAACGCTAGTGACAAAGATGGCGTACCAGTTATGGCAAAACTTACAAATAAAGACAAGGATATGGAAGTATTATTCAACTCTCCTTGTCACTCAATCATTATCGGTTCTACTGGTAGTGGTAAAACAACAACATTCGTTAACCCTATGATTCAATTACTTGGTGCTTCATCAGCTGGTTCTTCAATGATTATGACAGACCCAAAAGGTGAGTTATTCAACATTCATAGTGGTTTCTTAAAAGAACGTGGTTATGACGTTAAAGTTATAGACCTTCGTGATACATATTCATCATATCGTTGGAACCCATTAGATTCTATTTGGGATCATTATCAAGAATATGCAAATGCACAACATAATGTATTTTTACATAAAGAACCATATGAAAAAGATAAATATATTCCAGCAAGTGATGAATCTGAATTATTAGCAGCAGAGTCTTGGTATGTCTTTGATGGCAAGGCTTATGCAAATATGGCATCACTTAAGACAGCAATTAAGGTATTTAAGAAACGTACTTTTGACGAAGTATATGAAGATTTAAACGACTTAGTTTCTGCTTTGGTGCCTGTTGAAAATGAAAAAGACCCAATGTGGGAGAAAGGTGCAAGAGCAATAACACTTGCAACTCTACTTGCTATGTTAGAGGATAGTGAAGATCCACGTCTACACATGGTAAAGGAAAAGTTCAATTTCTTCAATTTGGCTAAGATATTACAAAATAGTAATAAAGACTATTACGAACTCCGTAGATATTTTGCAGGACGTAATCCTTTAAGTAAGGCATTATCTTTAAGTAAACAAGTATGTGATGCTGCAGAATCTACAAGAGCAAGTTATATGTCTATCGTATATGAAAAACTTACAATGTTTAATGACTCAGGTATTTGTGCATTAACATCTGCAAGTGATTTCGTGCCAGAAAATTTGGCAGAAAAGCCAACAGCATTATTCCTTAAGATACCAGATGAAAAAGATACACGTTACAATCTTGCAGCTATCTTTATGTTATCTATCTATAAGGCACTTATTAAGATTGCATCTACATATGAAGACCTTTCATTACCAAGAAATGTTTATTACATCTTAGATGAATTTGCAAATATGCCAAAGATTGATAAGTTTGACAAGATGATTACTGTTGGACGTTCTAGAAAGATTTGGTTCAATATGATTATACAATCATATGCACAGCTTAATAACGTCTATGGAGATAAGGTTGCAGATATCGTAAAAGGTAACTGTGGTATTAAGATGTTCATTGGTTCTAATGATATGGGCACATGTAAAGAGTATAGTGAGCTTTGTGGTAACATTACTGTTGCAACGAATAGTTCTTCAGGAAGTGCAAATAGTGCACGTGATATTAATGTTACAACACAAATGCAAGTTAGACCTCTTATTTATCCAAGTGAATTACAAAGACTTAATCATCCAGGTGATATAGGACACTCAATTGTTGTTACATTTGGTAATTATCCATTGATGACTTATTTCACACCAAGTTTCAAAGTTCCTTTCTTCAAAGTGGGAAAGATGGATACATCAGAACTTAATGAAAGACTCTTTGATGAAAAAGAAGCATTCTATGATATTTCAATACGTAACAATTTAGTTGAAAAAGACGCACAAGCAAAAGCAGAGAAGAAGGCCTCACGTCAAACGGCAGATAGTGAAGGCACTAGTGGAAACAATAGCGGTTCAGCATCTGGCGGTGTTGAAACAGAACAAGAAGCTGTTAATTCCGAAGAAAAATCAAATGCCGAATATGCAGCTTATGTCGAAGGGGTTGCAGCAAATCAAGCGGCGGATCAGGCACAGAACCAGCAAGAGGCGGAAACAGATGCTCAGTCCGTACAAGACATTACAAGGATGTGGAAATTGTACAAACAAAGTCATCCAGACGCAAAAATTGAAGATTTGTTGGGACAGGACATAAACAGAGGAGGAAAATAGAATGAACGCAAACAGAATAAATAAGAATAGAATACTAACAATTGCTACGTTTGCAGTATTTTTAGTAATCCTCGTTGTAACATTGGTGTTTGTTAAGAACCCAGTTGATAGCGCATATGGTGCATATCCAGACTGGTGTGGTGAATACAAGGTGGCAATAAGTTTTAATGAAGAAAATCTCGTACAAGAAGATACATTAAGAGAATCTAATGGGTATGTTCACAGTACAGCAATTGCAGATATCGTATGTGGTATTCCATATGGAAGTCCATCAAAAGATGTTAGAGTAAGAGTCCGCACTAGAAATGGAACAGCAGTTGCGGGAGTAGACTATACACCAATAGATTCAATAGTTACATTACGCCGTTCTAGCTTTATTAAGGCTGGAAACGAAGAGCCTATTTATTACGATAATGTTTCTGTAAAAGTTGAAACAAATGTAGAAAGATTTATCGTTGATGGAGTACGTCCATATTTTGATATTGAAATATATGATGTATTGAATGAAGGTTTCTCTATAGCAGAGAACGCAAAATCTGTAAGAGTATATGTTGCTTCAGTAGCAGGTAAAGAACACTATTATAGTACAACAGATGCATTTAGTACTAAAATGCTCAGTGGATATTTAACATCATATCATCAATCGTCTTCTTCATTAAATATTTATTCAGAAGATAAATCAGGTCAAACATTATCTGCTAGTCAAGCAATTAATACAGATGAAGAACAAGGAGGAACTTTTGCTGCAGATTATAAAAGAACTGGACTTGCAGACTATTTCGTTGGTGTAAATTTACACTTAGACGAAAAAGGTGTAGCTTTATCTTCTTGGTGTGACCTTGATCTCTATGATGGAAGTACTTCTGGCACACACCTTTATCATGGTGAATTCCATAGTATTTGGAGTGATTCTCTTTATCCTGGAATTTATTATGAGGATATGGACCATAGAAATGAATCATTTGCAAAATCTCCAGATTCATTTAAAGATGAGTCTGAGAAAAATGGAAGAGATATTAAAGCAAACTATATGAGAGTTTCATCAGGGACACTTTATGAAACATTTAAGAACAATTCAAACTTTTGGCGTAAAACGACTGGTTGGCATTTGTATTGGATAGTAGTTGATGACACATCACCTCTTATAAAGGGATGGTATTTAGATAAGAGTACAATACAAAAAGGCGACAAAATTCGTTTAAGTATTCGTTTTAATGAACCAATTAATGCATCAGCAGCTGACATTGAGAACATTAAATTAAGAACAATATTTAATGGTAGTGGTGGATTTAACAATTATCGTGCAACATTTGATTGTATTTCTCGTCCAGGTTCAAATGGATTATGTACAGATACATTAATTTTTGAGTTTGATCCTAACGCAGCAACAGATGATTATAATGTACCTCTTACAGGAACAATTAATAGCATAGAAATTGAAGGATTTAATAACATCAATAAATTAAAAGACTATGGAAGAAATATATCCAATAACAATAATATGTGTGGCAATTACACAACATTGTCTTCACTAGAAGGGGATAGAATTTCTCCAAGACAATTACGTTCAGATTTAACAATAAAGTTTGATAACCGTAGTCCGGTTGTTGATCAAAGTGCAGAAATTATAAATGAATATGTAAAGAAGTTTGATGCAAACATTACAACAACTGGTTCCAATATGTTACAAGGTGTTTATTATCTCTGGTCATTATCTCCAGATTTAAATTATGACGTAGTTGCAACACCAGTTGATGCAGATATAAATACATATTATGAAATCAAGAATGGTGAAATAGTAAAGACACAAGATGTTTCTGTTATAGGTGGAAAAACATATCTTATAAAGAGAGCTTTCAACCTTGCAAAAGTTTATGAAACATTGCATATTACTCAGCCAGAGAAACTATCCATTTATAATGATATCTTAAGATATAAGAATTTTACAGACTTTGATATTAATTATTCTGAGGATGGAAACTTTACTACAACATTATCTGGTGTATCTGGAACATATTATTTACATGTATATGCGAAATCAGTTTATTCAGATGATGTAAGTACATCCCGTAGATTTGGGCCAATTAAGATAGATGATGATGCCCCAGTATTTTCTAATATAATTCCATCAGAAGAATTGCAAGAGAAACAAATTACTGTAGATGTTGAAGAACTATCAGGACTTGCCAATATTATTGTATATTTACGTGAGACTGGATTTGACGTAGAAGACTCAGAATTTGAAGTTAAAAAGCTATTAATATATGGCACAACAGATGATGATACTGTAGAAGTTCCAAGTGAAAGTTGCCAAACAATTGTAGATCTTGCAAACAACTCTATCTCATTTATTCTTAAAGCAGAAGAACATGTTGGATTAGAAGAAGGAACAAAATCTTATGGAGATTATTACATTGGTATTGTTGGAACAGATTTGGTTGGTAATATATCCACAATAGTTTCTTCAGAAAAACAAACAACATTCGATTTGCGTGACCAATTTGCTCCTTATATTAAGATAGGAGGAGTAACTGTTACAGATGACACAGATGATAGACTTCCAATTATTGAGAATGTAACTTTCTATGCAGAAAATGCATATGTTGTAGATATTTCAAATGGTCCAGTTACTATTGAGATAGGAAGACCTGGAAATATTGATGGACCAAATTGCTATTCATTAAGCAATGTAGCTTATTATGATAATAACTTTAAAAAGAATCTTTTAATAGATAACGATAGTAGTGCAGTTGCTTCACCAGAAAAAGTTTATTTTGATAATTATGTAATAAATGAAAATGGAAATACAAATCCATATATTTCATTGAATGCTTTGGAACCTGGATATTATGAAATCCAAACGGTTGCAACCTATGTGTCCAAAAACTATTACAGCAAAACACAACGTTTCTATGTAACAAATGGAAATGAAAATAGCACAACAAAGAACTATAATACAATATTCAATGTAGGTGTAAACTTTAAGAATCAACTCTTCACATTAAGTACTGGAAGATATTATTCACGTACTGGAACTGGTATGGGTAGTAGTGTAAGTACTTATTATAACAACTCAGTTGAACCACTAGTATTCTCATCAAAAGAAAAAGCATCGGAATATATAAAGATGATGGAATATTGTGATTTCTACGCTATTAGAATCACAAACGAAGATGTTCAAGCATACAACAATGGAACACTAATAACAGAACGTGGTGAAGTTCGCCGTCCAGAAGTAGGGGATGTATGGATTAGATACAAAGCAGCGACATGGAAATTCTCAACCAATCAACGTGACTGGGCATATTATTACTATGGTGACTCATCTGTAAATACAACTATTGATATTGGTAAGATTTCACCTAAATTGGCATCAGCTGTAGACCAAATTGTTCAATTGATTATTCAAAAAGGGTCTGATTTATATTTATCCTCATTGTCTGGAGTAAGTGATAATGGCGCATTATATGTTGATCCAGTTCGTATACCTGATACGTATATAGCAACATCATCCGTTGGTGTACCATCGACTAACTTAATTTATACAGGATCATTAACAAATCCACTCGTTTATAATTTTGATAAAGAAGTATTCTATGACAAATATAATGACCTAGATAATGTAAAACTTGTGTCCGCATATAAATTTATTCAATCAAATAGTTCAAAGATTTATTATGCAGAGGCCAAATATGACATAGATAAGAATTTAATATTCGATATCACATCGTATAAAGATGATTTAACATTGCTTAAAACATCATACCTAACACAGTCTGCAACAAAGTCTGGTATTTACTTCATTCGTGAGTTGGACGAAACTGGTATGCATGATTATTTTGTATACGTAGATTTAGATTGTCCAACAATTCATGGCACATATTCTGATATAGATGCAGAGCATACAATGCATTACAACCAATGGTGGGTAAAAGATAATAATGATGGAGACATCTTATATACAAGCGCATTTACATTGGCTCTCCTTGAAGATAAACCATACTCAAGTGATATAACATATAATGATTATCATGGATATGGATTGGATGCAGATACATATTCATATGTTGCAATATTCAATATCACAGACGGAATAAAGAAATTAGAGGCAAGTTTCTCTTTACATGATCTTGTATCTGAAGATAGAACTTATGAATTCCCATATGGTGTATTTATTGTTGAAATTTATGACCGTGCTGGCAATGGTTTCTCAATGACAATATCTGTTGCAAGAACAGATTTGACAGCAAACATTGAAGTGATAAAAGATGACAAGATAATTTTTACTATTCCAGATAGAATTCCTACAGAATTAAATCATGTTTATGTAAGTCGTCCTGGATATGCAATGGAAGAAGTTGACTTTGCCGCTGAGGCAGTTGTAACAACAGACATCTATGGAAACGAGTCTTACTCATTAATCTATACAGATTCTGGTAGATATGAATTTATGGTTATAGATAAATATGGCTATACACTTTCTCCATCTACAGATCCAGACATAGGAAAAGTTCATACAGTGGCAGATTTAACAAGAGTAAATCCATATGAGAATATAAAGTGGGTTACTAGATCTGAAGACAGATATGTAGACTTGGATCCAGAGGATATGACATTGTTCCACTCTGATACATACTATATTTCAAGTGATGATAAATTAACTTTCGTACTTGACTCCACAACAATATATTCATATACATTTACGGGAAATGTTACATATCAGGCAATAGAGCGTACTGTAAGTGGAAAGAAATATGTTTATGTAAATGTTGATTCTACAGAACGTTGGTCAGTACGTATTTACTACACATTATATCCAAACATTGCTGTTACATATAATCGTATAGCTAAACGTGCCGTTGTTCCTGCAGCAATTGACTTGAGACCAGTTGAAAAAGATGGCGCAGGGATTGCTCAACCAGATCAAACAAATCGTATTGTTGTTTATGTTGGCACACAAGATGAACTCGTTGATAACGTAGTAGTACATCTTCGTACTCGTGATAGAAGCGCAATAGCCTCATTGGGTGATTATGATGCATATGAGGGCATTGTTACTTTGACACCAACAAATAAAGAGCAGATGGTTGTTATTCAAACACACCCATCCGGATTCTCTACATATAATAGTTCAACACATGTATATGCAAGACGTACCTTTGATTTCTATATTGAGTATTTAGAAGGAAATGCAGAGAAGGGTAAGTCAGCGATTGAATGTGCATGTCCAGGAGAACAAGAAATAAATATTGTTAAAAAAGATGATATACAAGTATTTGAACCATATACAAAAGGTGACAAACATGGTTTGCCAAATGTGGCTATGGAGTACAAAGAGTCATATAATGCTGAAAGTAAATACTATGATTATTCATTTGATTTTTCAGTAAACCAAACCTGGTTAACAACTTTCGTTTCAACAGGACTGGCAAATTTATATGTTTCATCAACAATGGATATTTCTGGTAATGATCAGTCAGATTATCCAAAGTTACGTTTAACTCTATCTGACAAGTCTCTAAACAAACAACTCTTCCGAGTTTATCTTAAAGATATTGATGAGGATAACGAGAGTATATCATTGGGTTTATCATATCCAGGAACAAATTCTTCTGGAGAGACATATGACTCAACTAATGCATTAAAAATTGGTGAATATCGTGGAAATGCAAGTTCAGGCAAGTACTTCCTTGTTCCAGTAAATAGTAGTGGCACAATTGTACTTAACATCCATGAGGATGAAGGTATGATTACTAGATATTATTCAAGTGGCGGTGGTGCTGGAGTCTATTCTAGAGATGTTTATATATTACCAGATAGAAATATTAATAATGTATTAGGATATAGCTTGCTTGTAGACACAACGGCTCCAACAATACAAAGTTGGCACATCGATCATGGCACCATACATTTAGGCGATAGTTTACGTTTATCAGTTCGTTTCTCTGAACCGGTTTATATTTTAGGAAAGGAACCTTATATAAATGCAACAGTTGCTGGTTCAATGCAAACCATTTCATTTGAATATGCTGGTGGTGCTGGAACAGATACATTGTATTTTGAATTTGATCCATCTGGTTATACATCCGATATTAACATAAGTGCTGTATCACTTTCATACATAGGAAATCAATCTTCAATTTGTGATTATGCATATAATGTTTCTAGAACAAATAACAAAGTAGGTTCAGTTGTTCTACCAAGAGATACAGAATGGGATAATGCATGTTCATTAGATACACGTATTCCATCTATTACAATAGATAGCAGTTATTATATTTCTGCAAAACCTCAAAGAAATGCATCAGTACCTATTGAGATTACAAAAACAGCACCTGGTGCAATAATGGAATATTCATGGACAGTTGAGAGTGATGCACCAGCAATATATGAAAAGCAATTAGTATTAACATCCTCTGAACAAAAGGTCATGTTGGAAGCTAAAGGATTCTCTGGCATTTACTATCTCCATATTTACATGGAAAGTGTATATGGCAAAGTTGCTACAATGACATATGGTCCATTCTTGTTCGATAACTCAATTCCTACATTTACAGGACTTACAATAGAGGAAGCAACAAAGGGATTGAAAGAAAGAAATGTTGTATTCTATGTAAATGACGAACCAAGAGGAGAAGCTTCTTCAGGAGTTGCACAAGTATATATGTATTACTTGTTCAAGGGTGAGGATGTACCTCAAATATTAAAACTTTATGATATCAATGGAGATGAAAAGAGTAATCGTATCACAATCTCTGAAAACAATAGAGTAGTCTTCTTACTAACATATGAGATGTTAGGTATTCAAAAAGAAGAACAAAAGGATGTAACATTGGCATTCTATGCTGTTGATGGAATAGGCAATTCAGCGTCTATCTCAACATATACATTCTATCCAACCATTGTTAACTTCGATGCTAGATCTGAAGTTGAAGTAGAAGTTTCTTCATCTAAGGAGCCATTCTTTGATGCGGATTCAGTTCCTGTATATAACATAGCTGGAGGTTCTCCAACATTTGATTTCTCATTCTCAAGACAAGCAGATGAATATGATATTAATCATTTGTATATTGGAGAGAAAGAAATAGCGGAAGCCAAATTTGAAGATTACATAGAGTATACTTCAGATATAGATGGTGTACACATTCAATTTAAGACAAGTGTTATTGGTGTTGTACGTATTAACTTCAAGGCAATATCTGGTACTGGTGAAAACCATACAATTCAAGAATCATCAGATGTTATCTTCTATTTGACAAATGGTACGGATAAGGCCGAGACATATAATTACTTAGCAACAGGTAGTGGTACTTTGTTTATTAACAAAGTTTATATGCTTAATTCCTCAACATATTATTATCATAACGGAGAAGGTGTACGTCAAAAGAACTATAATGACACAACAAGATTAATGGCATTCTCTTCAAGAGATAAGGCTGTTGAATATGTTAAATACCATGAGATGCTAGATCTTGGAATTTTTGAAATTAGGACCACTTCCCAAGCCACATCTTTGAATACAGGTGATGGTAGTTATAGAAAGGCAGCATTAGATGCTTCAGTTACTGCTTCTGTAGGACAAGTATGGGTTCGTTATAAGCGTGCAACATGGGATAATGCAACATCTTCTGATGCTTGGGTATATTATTTCCTTGGCACAAGTTCAGAAATAGACCCAGAACGTTTGCCTAACTCTTTAGCAACTGCTATTGGACAAGTAACAGATACAATTGTAGATAAAGGTGGATATACTTATTTAACAAGCGGAAATGATGGATTAGATGCTAATGGTTCACCATATTTAGATAAGAATCAAATAGTCCTTAATAGATTAACATCTTTTGTAACAAATGCAGGAGCAGAACTTAGAAATGCTGTTGTATTTGAAGGGGATGTAGATATTTATAATAGTCACGTATTGCCAGCAGGTGAAGATTTGGTTTGTTCATTAGTAACAACATATAACTTCACATATGGAAAATTTACAAAGATATTCTATACAAATCAAACAGATGCATCTGGTGCACCAATATCAAGAGAATTTAAGTTGTTGCCAGAGGGAAGTGTATTTGGCAGTTTGAACATAGATGGTGGTGTATATTGGATTCGCGAATGTGATGAAAATGGTGTAAGAGATTATAAGGTATATCTTGATAAGTCCGCACCAACAATTAATGTATCTTATCAGAATGCAAAGGGTGATAGCATTGATCGTGAACTTGATGCAGCAGTAGATGGCATGACAATCAATGGTAAAGTTCTAACTATCAAAGGATTTAGCTCAACTGCAACAGAAATAGATACAATGTCTTACATCGCTGTATTTAAGAAGAATGGTGTATTACTTAATGTATATCGTAGAGAAGATATTCCAGCAGCAGGAATAGAAGTAGGAGAAGGTCAATACTACTTAGAAATTGCAGACCGTTCTGGAAATATGTACAAGGTATATGTTTCTTTGAACTCCACACCATTGGAAGTAAAAGTGATTCCAGAAGAGAATCGTTATGTACGTATTACATGTAATAGAGATACATCTGAGATTAAGTTGTTTGAAATTTATTTAGATAATAAGTTGATCGAATCCAACTATTCATCTTCAGTTACATATTATCAATCAGGTATTTATTCAATTCGTATTGAAGACTGGTTTGGTAATACATTCTATTACGACTATGAATTAAAGCGTGAATTACCAAAAATTTCTTGGTTCTATCAAGAAGATGATAATTATATTGCATATGACGGCTCACAATCATGTTTAAAGATTCAAAAGTCAGCTGAAAGAGAATATGCAATAGTAACTAACAAACATTTGATGTTCACATTTGATACATCAGAAGAATATGAATATGAATTCTATGATCGTTCAATATCTACAACAGCACGTGAGTTCAATGGAAAAACTCGTGTTAACATTAACGATGCAGTAGACTGGAAGTTAACAATTAGATATGCACGTTATCCAGAAATATATATTGTATATAATTGCATAATGGACCAAACTGCACCAATCATTAATGTTAGTGCAAGACAAGACGTTGTTAAATATTATGATCAAAAGCAAATAGAAGAAGCAAATCAAAGTAATCTTACTTCATCAAGTCCAGAATATTTTGTACCAGATAATATTTACTTTGGTGTTACAAAGACAATATCTAAAGCAGTACGTGCTAACTCAACAATTTACTCAACACTTTTGACATTATCATTTGATGATAAATCAATTTGTAGTGAAGTTGAGATTTATTTGGACGGAGTTATGATCCGTGAATATAGCGAAAGCGAAGGTGTAAATAACATTACAATCAATCGTTTCGGTGAATATCGTATTGTTGCAAGAGATACACTTGGAAATCAAAGTGAATTCACTTTTGCAAACTATGATGCAAACAAATTTGAATTTACTGTTGATGGCAACGTAAAAGATATCAAACTATCTCCAGCAGATGCAATCACAATAGAAAATGATAGTTATTACTATCCTGCAGATGCGTATTCATATGAAAATATGGAATTTATGTATTCCGGAAGTGGTAAGATTGTTATCTTTGTAGAGAAAAATGGCGAAAAGAAATATCTTGCATATGAAAGTGTAAATGGTGCATTGTATGAAGTTGCTTATCGTTTAATCAGATTGACAGACGAAGAAGGCAATCCACTATACGATGACTATGACAATGAAATCTTATTATATCAACAAATCTATTATGCAACAATTGTTTCTAATATGGCAGAAGTTGAAGCAGGAAAGTCATTTGTATTGGCAGACGAAAACAATGCCGGAGTAACTATCTCAGTTAGATTTGATGAGAATAATAATGTTTACTATCATGTAGATGCACCAGCTGTAGGTGAAGCAACTGTTTCAATGAGAATCGTATACAATAGTGATTATCAACCTTATTTTGCAAAGGTTGTAATGAGTGCAGAATTGCCATCAATCACTTTTGAACATATTGGTGACGATGTTGCTGAAAAACAAATCATACCACAATCAACAGAGCAAGTAATTTACTTGAATGGTGGTTTCTTTGTCGCAGAGACTTCATTCACAAATATCACAGAAATATCAGTTGCATACTCTTTGACAAGAGAATTCAGTGATTATCAAACAATTTATGACTTAAATAATGGTTATCAACAAGTTATATTCACTGAAGAAGGATTCTATTCTGTAGTTGTAGTCAATATTTACGGAAGAGTTGCAGAATTCTTAGTAACAATGTCAAATGAACTAAGAGCTATTATAACAACTGACTTTATAGATGATTATTCAGTTCAACATGCAGTTGTAAGTGGATCAACTTATAAATCTAACGAAAGAGTTTCTATTGATGTCTATACTGAATGGATTGAATACAATTCTATTCGTGATGAAATCTATCTAGATGGTGGAATTATTATGGGAATAGGTGGTGTATGTTCAGTTTCATGGTCTACACCAGGCAAATATCATCTCACTATTAGAGATCAATTCCAAAATGAGATAGTTATAGATTTTGAAATTAAAGACAAACCATTTGAATTCAAACATGATTATTTAACTGGATATAATGAAGATGCATTAAGAAAAGAAGATGGTTATAGCAACAAGAAACTCTCTATAAATGCAGAGAAGATGATTGCAGATGGCATTATGCAAGTCTCAATGCTTTATGACAACGAAGAAACAGTTATCTTTGACATACTTAAAGACGAAGGTACTCCAGTTACTGCAGAGCGCATTACAGACATCATCGGTTCAAAGGGTGATGGTGTATATGTATTAAGAATGCGTAATGAAAATGGTAATGTAACAAACACTACATTGCATTATATGGGCAATAAGACACTAAAAGTTTCTAGATTAATTCGTACATCTCGTGATGCAGAAAACATTGAGTTTGCTGAAGGTACTGATAATAAGGTTTATTCCAACTACAGTGTAACATTTGAAACAAGTGCTGGAATATTTGAAATCCGTGTAGACGGAGATAAGGCAGATATGCCACTCACACTTCGTTATCCATCAGATGGAGAGGATACAGGTGAGTATAAGAAGAATGTAACTTATGTAGATGAATATGGCTTCAAGTATACATTCGAAGTCAACCTTATTCGTAAGCAATTAGAAATCGATTTAACAAAACTCATGAAGATTGTTGAAATCAATGAAGTCAAGATGACAAAAGATAATGTCGCTATTGAATTCCCAGATTCTGTAAAATGCGAATACTCATTAAACGGTAGTGAATTAATTCCATATTCATTAGGTGAAAAATTAACAAAAGATGGTTCATATCGTTTCTATATAACAGATATTGCTGGAAATGTACAATCTGCAGTAGTTAAGAAAGATACGATGGTAGAATTCACATTCGTTTATACTGGCACAGATAGAATAGTAGAGAATGGTAGTGTTATTATGCAAGGAAGTGCAAGATTCATGGCAATGAATAAAGATTCAGCAAAAATTAACCTTGCAGTTCTCAACGGTGTTGAATATGATATCGCAAGTAGTGCTGGTTTCGGTGATGCTGGTAAATGGGAATTCATCATTATAGATGATATTGGAAATCAAGCATATTACTATTTCTATGCAGTACCAAATGCAATATCTAAATTTGACTATGAATCACCATACGCATATAAAATTACTGAGGTTATATTTGATGCTGGAGATGGTATCTTGGTATCTTATGCAAACTTAGTTAAACATAATGTAAACAAGATGAATTCAACGATGCTATTTGATGAAACAGGTACATATCATGTTACAGTTGCATCAACAGTAAGTTCAGCTTACTTTGAATTTGATGTTGTTATAGACAAGACTCCACCTCAAGCAAAATTAATTGGTGCAGAGGATGGATCCTTAACAATAGATAATGTTACATTAGAAAATTGCCAAATTGGTGATGTAATTAGAGTATATAAGAATGGTTCATTGTCAGAAGAAATATTTGTAACATCTTCATCTACAAAGATGCCAGAAATTAAAGAAAAAGGTGATTACAGAATAGTCATTACAAATGCTGCAGGGAATGAACAAGTATTTGAATTCACACGTCAATATACGGCTAATGTACCAACAACAATAGTAATAATAGTTATATGTCTATTGATAGCAATAGGATTTACAATCGTTCTCTTCTTGAGAAAGAGAAAGAAAGTATAAAAAATATGTTGTAATAAATTTGTAATACTTCGTGTGTTACAATGATATTAAATAATTTAGAAGGAAGAAAAGAATTATGATGCTAACACTTATTAGTATGACAACAGCGGAAATGAACAAAATCATTGCCCCAATTCTTGAAGTATGCAAGATTCTCGTTCCTGCATTATTAGCAGTAGTAGGAGCAGTAGGTGCAATTTTCTGTATTTTACTTGGAGTAAAGTACGCACGTGCCAGTGAACCACAAGAACATGAGAATGCAAAGAAAGCACTTCAACATGCAATCGTTGGATTTGTGCTTATTTTCGTGTTGTTAATCATGTTACAAGTCGGCGTAACAATATTCACTGACTGGTGGCAAGGATATGCATATTAAGATTAGGTATTTCCTATTATTAATTTGCATAGTAGTTTTATCATTTACTTTGTCTGGATGCTTTGATCTTGGCGAAGGGACGGAGGATGATGAGGATTATTGCGAAGCTTATCCTGAAGTTGGAGTAATTGATGGATCTGCTGATGTGACTTATTATACGATGGAAGATTTCTATAATAAGAACGCAGTCAATAAATTTGAATCACCGATGGATGAAGATGAAAGAGATTACTATTCTTATCTATTCATCAAAGTCGATAGAGACCTTTCGCTAGGAGAAATTGCAGTACACTTCGAATCGACAAGGCAAGAGACATTAACAGTTTCTTATTTCATTTTGAACGATGACGAAGTACCACCAAAAGTATACACAGGAGAGGGCGGTCGATATTCAAAGGACGAAAGCGATGAACCTAATGTAAGTAGGGCCATAGGACATGCTACCTGCAACTTAAACGGAGTAGCTAATAAATGGTCAGTGGCTTACTTAAAATCATGGACAGATGGAGAAGTAACAACTAAGAGACATGATATTCAAGCTGGACAATACGTAGTATTGAGATTGGACAACAACTGTTATGATCCAGCACTAATATTATATGAAGAAGCTCAAAAGGAGTATCAAAGAGTATTAGAAGAATATCAAGCGAAGTATGATGCATACCAGGCTGTACTAAATAATCCATCTGCGACTCAAGAGGAAAGAAATGTCGCCATGAACGCACTTTCTGAGGCAACGGCAGACAAGAATGTCGGAGAAAAAGATTTCGAAGAAGCGCAGGCAACTTATGAAAAAACCAAATTTCCATACGAAAAGGTTGAAGTAAGGATAACGGCAATACTGATTAATTCGAAATAGAGGAGAGAGATAATGTTTGATTGGTTTTGGGAGTTTCTATATGGAATTTCAAAATCCTTATTACGTTTAATTGACGGATTAATAGCTTGTACAAACAAATTGTGCGGCATTGAAACTGTTAATATTGGTGGGACTGAAACTGATCTCATTTCTTTTTTATTGAGAAGTGATGCTTTAGCTAATGGTTTTAAGATTGCTGCAATACTTGGTTTTGTTGTTTTAGTTTTCTTTACAATTTTTAGGATTATCCTTGTATGTATGAAATCTAAACAAGAAATTTCTCCTGCACAAGTAGCCGGGAAAGCTTTCAAGGCATTACTTTTGTTCTTCTTTGTACCATTAATAATGTTAACACTTGTATGGGCACTCAATACATTAATGAATGCATTATATCAAGCAACTTTGAATGGTTCACAAGGATTAGGAACATTCTTATTCGGGGCATTCTCTCAAGATGCAATTGAAAATCAGTCTGTTTATAATGAAATTATGTCTGGATATGATTTATATCTTGATACAGATTTGGTTGCATCAGCAATCGACATTTCAGACTTTGACTTTATTTTCTCTTGGATTACTGGTATTTCCCTTTTATTAGTCCTTACAGCCGCACTCATTCAATTCGTAGACCGTGCTATCAGTATTGGTGTATTGTTCTTGGTTTCACCATTCTCAATTGCTTCATCAGTATTAGATGATGGTGGACGTTTCAAGCTATGGAGAGAACAACTTCTCCTCAAGTTCATATCTGGATATGGAATTATTCTATATCTAAATATTTATTGTTTACTGATATCGTTGATAATGCCATCCAACGTAATATTCTTTGATAATTCGTTCCTAAACAGCATTTTCAAATTGTTAATAATCATTGGTGGTGGCTTTGCAATGCAAAGATCATCTGCTCTCATTGGTAACCTTGTTGGACCTGGAGCTGGTTCACGTGAACTCATGGATCAATCTCTTGGTCGTCTCGGTGCAGCAGCAGCAATGGGTGGTCTTAAACTCCTAGGCAAAGGAGTTATGGCAGGTGGTAAAAAGTTGTTTGGTGGAAAAACTGGAGGTAAAGCTGAAGGTAAAGACGACAGCAAAGGTGAAGGCAACGGCGACGAAAGCAAGAAGGATGATGGAAATAGTGGCGACGGTCTTGACGCAAATCCAAAATACGGCAATTCTGACAATGTACAAGACAAGTTGAAGAATAATGATACCTCAACACCTGGAAATAATGCAAATGGTGGAGAGACAACTGGTGGAGGCTCACGTGAAGCTGATGTAAACAACTTCAACTTCGGCAAAGAAAAACTCAATGAAATGACTGCAAATCAAATTACCGAAGCACTCACTAATGAGCCATCGCCTCCAGGAGGACTTGACACTATTTCAGAAGCATCTGAAGAAGAAGAAAACGAAGATTAAGATATTAAGGAAAGAATAATCTATGAGAGTTATACCAAAAACAGCGAAAGTTAAAGTCACATTTTTCAAAAACATATCTGTTGCGGACATATTGATTGCCCTAATAGCTATAGTTTTGATAGTTGTTATTTGTTTAAGCAATATAGGCATCGCAAGATTCTTTATTGCAGCAATTATATTGTGTATAGCAATAGGTTTATATATTCCATATGATGGACAAAGATTCTATCTATTCTTTAAAACATTCATAAGATATTTATTCTCCGGTAAAAAATTTGTTGTTCAAGATGTCGAAAGCGCATCCAATATAAAGAGTTTCTTTGCTTTTAAAAACATCCGTAATGGTTATATGGAGTTTGATGGATACTATGGCGGTGTACTTGAAATCGGTTGTAGAGAATTCAGACTACTTACTAGATTTAGACAAGACCAAATTATAAACAACTATTTTGGTAAAATTATTCGTACAATTTCTGGCAAGACACGTGCATCTTTAATCAAGATAGATAAGAAGATGCGTTTAGACGATTTTATTGCCATGGAAGAACTTAAGAGAGAAGACCTTAAGAAAACTTATGATGCAGGTGAACTAACAGAGCAAGAATTATTTGTTAGAGAAAAAGTTATTCAAGATAGAATAGAAGTTTACAATAACTTGAACTCAACAGGTGACGACAAAATTATGGTCCCTGGATTCTATCTTATTGTATATGACGCAGATAAGGGTGTTATTGATGAAGTCTTGTCCAATGCAATAGAAACATTTTCAGAAGCAGGTATGAAATCTCATATCTTAAATGATAAAGAAATCTGCGTATTCTTAAAATACAATTATACAGATAAGTTTAACGAAGAAGATATCGAGAACTTAGACGAAAGAGAATATATGAATTGGGTACTGCCTGAACAAATTAGTTTCACATCTAGGAGTACATTTGTTGATGGTGAAGAGTGCTTCAATTTTACTATTCGTAATTATCCACTTGCTGTAGGTAATGCTTGGGGTTATCAACTCTTTAATATTGAAGATACAAAGGTTGTTATGAATATGGAGCCTTATGACAAAGATAAGGCAGTCAAAATGATTGATAGATCTTTGCAAGAACTACTTTCACAAAGTGATCAATCCTATAAGGCAAGTTCCGTTATCGATAGAACAACACACATTAATACATTAGTTCAATTACTTGCGCTTTTAAAGAATGACAATGAGAATCTTTATAAAGTTAACATTCACGTAACACTTTATAATCGTACAAAAGAAAAGAAGAAAGACCTTAAAAAGCGTGTACTTCGTGTACTTGCAGAACAAGGTTTTGAAATTTCAGATAACTTTTGTAACCAAAGCCGTGCGATGATTTCTATGAATCCATCCAAAATTGACGTTATGACAGAGTTCCAACGTGCAATACACTCTAATTCAATTGCAGCAGTATTCCCATTTGTATTATCCACAATTATGGAAAAGGGAGGCATTACAATTGGAGAAAGTAAAGGATTCCCAGTTATCGTAGATTTCTTCGCAAGAAACAATGAACGTGTCAATTCAAATATGGTTATTATGGGTAAATCTGGTTCAGGTAAATCATATTCAACCAAAACATTATTGACACACTTAGCTACCGAAAACTGTAAGATATTCATTCTCGACCCAGAAAACGAGTATGATATTATGGCAGAGAATATCGGTGGAAAACTTATTGATGTCGGCACAGCCACACATGGTAGAATTAATCCATTCCATGTTATTACAACATTAGATGCCGATGAAGACGCAGAGAATGCAGGTAATTCCTTCTCGGTACACCTACAATTCTTAGAGCAATTCTTCCGTGAAATATTACCAGGTATTGATGCTCATGCGCTTGAAATGCTAAACAACCTTATTGTTGATTTATATGCAAAGAAGGGCATAACAGCAGACTCTGATTTCTCTAAAATTAAAGCGGAAGAGTATCCAATATTTGATGATTTATATGCATTTATTTTGGAACAACTAGAAATAGCAACCGTACCATATGAAGTAGAAAATCTCCGAGTACTTAAAAACTTTATTTCTAAGTTCTCTTCAGGAGGCAGAAATGCAAATCTATGGAATGGTCCAAGTACACTTTCTGTTAAAGAAAACTTTGCTGTATTCAATTTCCAAAGCTTACTTGCAAATAAAAATGGGGTAATTGCAAATGCGCAAATGTTACTCGTTTTAAAATGGCTTGATAATGAAATTATCAAAAACAGAGATTTTAACTTAAAATATAAAACAAATAGAAAAATTATTGTAGCAATCGATGAAGCTCACGTATTTATCGATCCAAAATACCCAATAGCGTTGGACTTTATGTATCAACTTGCAAAGCGTATTAGAAAGTATAATGGTATGCAAATTATCATTACACAAAATATTAAGGACTTTGTAGGTAGTCAAGATATTATTAGAAAGTCCACAGCAATTATTAATGCTTGCCAATATTCATTCATTTTTGCACTATCTCCAAACGATATGGATGACTTGTGCACATTGTATAGTAAGGCAGGTAATATCAACGCAACAGAACAAGATCAAATTATCAATAATAATCGTGGTAGTGCATTTATTATCACAGGTCCTCAAAGCAGAACTAGCATCAACATCATAGCATCTGCAAAAGTTGCACAATTATTCGAAGAAAAAAAGTCTTCATAACACCTATTGCGAAGTTTTCTAGATAAAGTGACATAAAGAGATGTTATAGGAGAAAAGATTATGCCAAGATTCCTAAGAGAAAACGAAAGAGCAATTCAAAAAAATGCTCAACAACTCGGATTTGTAACTACAAGAGTAGAGGAACCTCAAGCACAGCCTCAACCACAAGTTGAGCAACCACATGATTTCTCAGGAAAGTGGTTTGAGCCAGGTACTCAAATAACAAAAGCAGCTTATATACAAAAACTTAAGGATACAGAAGCACACGCAGACTTGATGAACGAACATCCAGTAGGTAATAACTGGCAGGAAAGAAGACAATCCATTGAAGAAGCTAAAAAAGAAAGAGCACGTATGGAGTTCTTCTTTAGAGAATCATGGGAGAAATTGTCACCAGAAGGAAAACAAAATGTATATAATGCATTGGGTGCTGAAGGAAAGCATGGAATTGATTATGACATCAAGACTGATTATGCAAGTATCTTAAATAGAGCAGAAAAGTCCAACGAGTCCAAAGCGATGGCAGCTAATATAAGAGCAAATAGACAAACTTTAACTTTGGAACAAGTTAAGCAAATGGCAGAACCATTTATGACTGAAGCAGAAAGAAATGATCCAAGATTAGTTCATATTAACAGATTATCATATAATCAACATATTGCCCAAAAAGGACAACATAACGTTTGGGAAGCAGTTGTAAATAGTTTGCCTGAAGAAGAATTTAAGAATATTGCATACAGAACAGACGCATATAAACCAATTCTTGAAAGACCTGATGAAGAAGTCACTGTGAAGGTCTTTGTAGATGAGATGAATGCCGCTAAGGGAGTTATTGGAGCTATGAATTACTATCATGGTCAACCATTAACAGAAGAAAGGAAGAATCAAATCAATGCTAATATAGATCAAGCTGGTGCTCTCTTTGCAAACTTAGATCCTAGTTATGTCAGCGAATTAGAAAGTGTACGTACTGCCCGTGAAGAAGGCGACTTTGGTATGAATGTATTTCGTAAGGAACAAGCTGTTGAAGAATTTGCAGAAAATGGAATACAAGTAGGAGATACAATAGGAAAAGGTAACCTTAAATTCACTGGCGCTATAAAGGCTCCACCATATTATATTGACCAATTTAATGAGAAGAGAAACCTTGATCAAATAAATCCAGACATGCTAGACCAATATAATGCATTGCGTAATATGAAGGTTCAATTACGTGATGAAACAAAGCAATCCGTAAAAGCTATCTTCGAAAAATTTGATGAATTTGGATATGATCAACATGAATTTGCCCCAGAAGAAGGAACAAAGGTTTATGGATTCCATGGTATTGCTTATGCATATAACGATTTGATAGATAAATTAAGCAGCAATGACCCAGTTGAAAAGATGAAAGTTGGAGACGCTTCAGAAAGACTTATTGGTGAATACAATAAATCAAAAGAATTAATGCAAATGATTAATGATGCTGGCTTAGATAAGGGTTATTATTCATCTAACTTAGATATTGTTAGAACACAAGGGCTTCCAATTGAATTCCGTAAAAATATTGCTGGTGCATCTGCACTTAATGGATTGTATTTAATATATCATTCACTTAAGCAACAAAACATTTCTTATGATGATTTCTTGGCAGACCCACGTGCTGTTTTGGATAGACAAACTAAAACTGCTATTGATAAGTTGGATCCAAATAAGGCTGTTCGAGGGAAATCAGCAGGTGAGGCATTGTTTGAATTGTCTCTACCAACATATTCCAAACCAGAAAGATTACTAAATTCATTACTAACACGTGCAAGTGAAAATATTACAAAGATAGAAACTGATCCAAATATGGCTAAGCATAATGCAGCGGTTGATCAATCATTTGTTATGACCAATAACTTTGAGTTGGAAACAATGTCACATCGTGATTTCGTATTTAGCAATGGTAAACCATATTTTGATCGTTTACTCATGATGAAAGAACCACTCGAAGACGTGTCAGTTCTAGAAGTTCCAACATATAATTACGATACAATGCAAGTAATGCCAAGTCGTGAATTTGATGATATGGAATATTTGATTGAGACTAATGAAGATGCAAATTCTTATATCAGACGTATCGTTCAAGAAGGCGGAAAAGCAATTGCACTTGCACAAGCAAATCATAATTCTCTTTTAAGACCAGAAATGGCCGGAACAGCTATACAAAAAGCAGCATTAAAATATATTGTTGCTCATCCAGAAATGGATAAAAAAAGCATTCAATTTAGAACATTAAACAACATCGTAGTCCATCCAAAAGAAACATTACGCGGATTGTTTACACAAATGAATCAAAATGGTGGAGTTACTTATAATGGACAAAATTATCAGATTAATGTAGAAAATGCCGTAGAAGATTTACAACAAAATCTTGTAGAGAGAAGTTATACTGACTTCGTAAATTCTCGTGCAGTTAAAAACTTCGGTTCACAAACAAGAGCAGCAGATGAACAAGCTAACCGTAATTTCAAGAATCTCCAAACAGCTGTGGTTAGAGCTCAAAATACTTTTGACAGAGCAAATAATGATGTAGTAAGAGCACAAGCACAACAACAATTAACCGAAGCTAGAAATGCATTGAATGCAGCAATTGCACAACGTAAGACACAATTAATGCAAGACTTCAAAGCTGGAAGAATTAGTGAAGAGTATCTTGATAGACGTAATGCTCAACTTGATGCAAAGAGATTCAATGATAGAGTTCCTTCAATGTTTGAGGCTGATAGACTAATGTCTAAGAATGCATACATTAACAGCAAGTTTGCTGATAGCATAGATGAACTTTCTAATGAGGAAAAAACAATTCTTTACAACCGTTATATAGAACGTTGCAAGAATAAAAAGAACGCATTCCTTGGCAATTTGTACTTGAAAGATGAAGGAATAACTACATGTCTTGTTAAAGATGAACACGATCAATATGTCGATGACAGAAAGATTCTCACACAAGCAGAGAAACAACAACTTGCACAAAGAATTGATAATATTAAACAAGGTGTAATTCCTGCACAAGGTGGAGTTCAACATCAACAAGTTGTTCAAAATCAACAACCACAAATTAATGAAAATATCAACATCATTAATGATAACAATATTAACATTATTAATTCTAGACCAAACCTTGAAGAACAAATCAAGAATAATAATGGTCATATAAACATCGATCTTGATGCAGAGATAGCAAGAGAAAAGATTATTAATATTGAGAATCAGATTAAGAGTGGAGCGGGGAAAATTGAAATTTATCTTGATGATATTGATATTGATCAACTCAATAATATTGCTGATGAAAAAGAAAACATCAATAAAATTGCAGAAGACAAGAAAGTTGAGGAAGACAAGAAGATTGATGATGGCGAACAAATCTATATCAATATAGATGATGAAGAAGATATTAAGATTAATGGCGATATTCTTAATGTTGGAAAAGACAAAGAACTCAACAAGGATGATTTAAAGAAATAAGTCATATCAAATAACTAATTTGTGTTAAGCATAGTAAAAACTCTACTTAATTGTAGGGTTTTTATTTATGTGGTATAATATATGCAACTAATGGAGGTATGCTATGAGAGATTTCAATGAAGATACTTCAAGTGTTGAATTAGTAAATAGAGAGATATTCCATGATTATCTAGATGCAGATGAAACTGTAATTGGAGTATTTAAACCAGTTAAGAAAAGATATGTAAAATGGATGTTGTTTTTTGCCATTCCAATCTTTTGGCCTCATTTCATTATGCTAACCGTGTTATCATTGGGCATATTCCCATTTTGGTACGCTAAGAAGGGATATGACAATCTTTATTACGCATATACCAATAAGCGCTTAATTACGCGCACAGGCTCTTTTGGCGTGTCATATCGTAGTATTAATTATAAAGACGTCGTAACAACAGAGGCGTCCACATCAATCTTGGATAAAAAGACAAATACTGGGAATATTTCATTCCGTGGAGTACGTCATGGGGTTGTATTTAACTATATTGAAAAACCATATGATGTTTTAAGAGAAATAAGAGACTATGTAGAACATAACGTAAAGGACTAATATGAAGACAATTTATTTGGCTGGCGGTTGCTTTTGGGGCTTACAAAGATTTTTAGATAGTGCAGAAGGTGTTCTTGAAACTGAGGTTGGATATGCTAATGGTAAGAAAGATAATCCAACGTATGAACAAGTTAAGTATGAACATACAGGGCATGCGGAGACTGTAAAAGTTGTATATGATGAATCCATATTGCCACTTAAGAATATTATTCATAGGTTTCTTCAAGTAATAAATCCATATTCTATAAACCAACAAGGAGAGGATATAGGAGAGCAATATCGTACTGGCATTTATTTTGAAAATAGTGAAGATATGAATATTGCAAAACAAGAAATAGAAGCACTAGAAAAGGCAAGCAATAAACATAGTGCTGTTGAAGTATTGCCACTTGTAAATTTTTGGAAAGCAGAGGAATATCATCAAAAATATTTAGAAAAGAATCCAAACGGGTATTGTCATATTTTTCAAAAATTTTAACAATTCACCCGTAAATCACCCCATGTGAGTCTTGTCATGAACTTGCTCGCGGTGGTAAAATAATTTTATACTTAGAGATATAGGAGGTCTCAAAACATGTCAAAAAGATCAATACTAATTTTCGTTTTATTAATAGCATTAGTAATTGTTTGTGCTGTTTCTTTAACAGCTTGTGGTGCTATTAAAGGAATTATGGATTTAGCAAATGATATTGAAAACTTAAAATCAGATACAATGAAGACTCAACAAGAAATTCAAGAAGCACTTGGAGAAAAATATTATATTAAGTATGAAGTTACCAGCGAATCTTCTGGAGAAGAAAATACTAGCGAAACTAATGAGATTATAGTTGCAACAAACGGAACATATAGTTTCTCACAAACCGGAGATAGCAAAGTCCTTCTTAAAAAGGTAGAAGATGTTTATTATATATATGGTCAAGAAAGTGGGAAAGACGAATATATTTCAATTAATTTATATGATTCCACAATAAATCCTTTAAACTCTGCTAATGTTTATATGGTAGCAGCTGGAGAGTCTATCTCATATTCATCTAAATCAGATGTAACTTTCTTGGGACGCTCTTGCACAAAATATAGTACATCAATAGGTACAAACTCATCACTTGGTTCTGTAAATATGGAAACAGAATACATTATAGATAAGAGCACAGGAGCTTGTCTCAAATATTCCGCTAGTGCAAGTGCAGATACAACAGATGGGAATGGCAGTGGTAAGGCAACTTTTGAAGCAAAAGAATTCAAGTTAGGAAATGATGTAGATGCAGAAATTGCAGTGGAAACTAATAAAATTGTTGTTAAAGAATGGGATACTGAATTCATGACATCAATGGGATTAACAGGAATTGCTCCTATTGCAAATACTCAATTAAATGGTGCATCTTTATACACATCAGAACAAAATAAGGAATATGATATTATACTCAATATGGATGGCACTATAGAGGAAAATAAAACTGCATTATTGGCAATAGCTGAATCTTTCTTTAATGCTGGCGCAAAATATGATTCTGGTGAAGAATTACAAGCAAGTTATCAAGATTTAACAAGGGATGAATCAGCTGATGAAAATGCTCCATCTATTAATTTTGATGCTTATTCAGAAGACGGAGATGAAGTATATATTTCTATATATGAATCAGCATCAGATGACGATACAATCTATACCAGAATATCTTTTACATTTACACACCAATTAGCACACTAATTTAATCGTTGTTAAATATTTGTCCGTGTGAGTTTGTTCTTGCACGGGCATTTTTTATATCATTATTGACATCTTTTTATTTTACTTTTAAAATAAACACATTATTAAAATAGTGAAGAGATATTATGGAAGAAGAAAATATATCCCAAGAGATTAATAACGAAGAAATTGTTCAAGAAACAGAAGAAACAAATGCACAGGATTTAGTTGAAGAAACTGCCCTAGAAAATGCGGATTTGCCTTCTGTGGAAGAAGATTCTCAGCCAGTAGAAGAAACATCTTCAGAAGATAACACTAAAAAGAGGAAAAAAAGAAAAAGAAAAAAGATCCAAGACTATTCTTTAGAAAATGATATCAAGTATCGTGGACCTTTATCATATAGATGGCTTAGAGTCCTTGCATGGGCAAGTATAGTTGCTGCCCAAGCTGCTTTAGTTATGGGAATGGGCGCAAAGATGGATCCAAATCTTGCCAAGAATTTTGGAGGCGTACAACATTTTCTCACTATATTTGGTACAATGTCTCTTTCTTTCTTCCTAATGGCTAACTTTGCTATAATTCTTAACGCAAAGAATGGTTACAAAAGGCTGATATTGGCATATTCATTTATGGCCCTTGTTATATTTGCTTTATTTATGCTTATATATCAAAGATATATATTGGGCATAATAAAATTATTTGCATTAGAGGAAGGTGTTGACCCTCAAGAAACAGCATTAAAACTTGTGGCAGTATTCTCGAATAATGGGTATATTTCGTTCAATATCTTCATAGACTTGCTCCTATGTACGTTGTTTACAATGTTTGTAAATTACAATCCAAAGAGAGTATTTGTTGGAAAGAAGTTAATCATATTTAGATTGTTTGCTTTAATTCCAGCAGGATATGAAATTGCTTCTATAATACTAAAGGTATTATGCGCTGTAAAATTAGACTTTGTATTGCCATTGTATTTTGCACCATTCTTAACAACAAAGCCACCTCTTACATTCGTTTTATTTGTAATATTAGCATTCTTTATTAAAAATAGAGAAAGATTATTCTTAAAGAGAGGAAAGACTAAAGAAGACTATGAAGTATTCTTAAAGACAAATGTTAATTCACTACATTTCTCAATTGCTGCAAGCGTTTGTATGGTTATCACAGCCGTTCTAGATGCTATCTTGTTGGTCGTTATTGGTGTTGCTTTGGCAGCAGGTATATCGGAGGGCACGGAGGATATTGAAATAGCTGTTATGATAGGATTCCAACAGGCACATGGAATGGGATTCGGTAAGAGTTTATCATTGTTGTTTGTTGTGCCTTTCGTTATGTTGTTCTCATATACAAGAACACACAAACCTTCTTCTACAGATATGATTATTCCATTGGTTGGTATAATGTGTTTGGCATTAGTATATGCAGAAGGTTTATATCAATTCTTATTAAGGTTACCTACGATGGTTGCATGACCTGTTCCATTAGTAAACAATTTTTGCAATAATAGTAAAGGATGGTTCCAGTTTAATAGACATGGAGCCATTTATTTTTCTTAGTTCATTCTCAATACTTGTAAGACCATTTCCGTATGTTACTTTAGAAGGGATGATGCCATTGTTGATTACACTTATAGTAAGTTCAGTTCCATTGTCTATTATATTCACATTGATTTTATTTGCTTTTCCATGACGTATAGCGTTTGTTGTGGTTTCTTTAATTAGCTTATTGATAAATACTCTAATATCCTTGTTATCCGGGCTTGTACCGTTAATAGTGAGGTCTACGCCTATAACCTTTAATAATTCTTGGAGATCTGTTCTTTCTTGTCCCTTGTTTTCTTCTGTGCTTAAAGAGGAGTCTAGATTAGAAAGCATCTTTTTAACTTCTCTTAAATCTTTTGAATTGTCATTTAAGATAAACATATGAAGAATAGAGAGTTGTTGTGCAAGGGAGTCATGAATATTTCCTTTAATTGCTAAAAGTTCGTTGTATTGTTGGATACTTTCAATAGTTTCCAATGTGTTATTAAGTTCTTGGTTGGCTTTATAAAGGTTGGTCTTATTTTCTTCTATCTCGCTCATTAATCTTTCTTCTTCTGTTACATTTGTACAAGTGATTTGGGTGAGGGGATTGTCTATGCTGAACTTGTATGAAGAATTATCTATATTAAGAATGAAGGATGTACCAGATACTATTCTTCCTTCTTCTATAGCTTTGCGTTTAATTAGGGAGAGAATGTCTCTTGAGTTGTTATATGAAGATATTCCAATTTTAGAAAGTGTGGTCTTAAGGGATGTGTTAATATATCTTACATGACCAAATATATCTATGTATGCAATACCATCATCTTGCTGGTCTAATGCATATTTTACACTAAATCTTCCAGGGTAATCTTTAACGGATGTCATACTCTCTACAAGGAAGAATATGGTTCTAATTATTACATATATGAATAGAGCAGAAACTATATAAGCATAATATGGTATAACCTCTAATAGAGTTATGTTAAAGATGCACCAAATACAGTCTAATATGAATAGCCATTTTTTCTCTTTAATTATAAGAACTATGCCAAGTATTGCAGGTATAATAAATGCTAAACTAAAGTAGTTTGCAACTGCCACATTCATATTCTCCATTAATGGTGTTCTTGTCACAATCGATATGATTAAACATACAAAAAGAGCAGATAAATATGCGATTCTGAGTTTTTGGCCTTTACTAATAGCCAGATAAATTATGCCAAATAATAGTGCAGATGCAGTTAATGTTTCAAATACAAACATAGTAATACGTAGGGATGCTGGAAGGTTTAAAAGACTAATCATTTTGCACCTCCAACTCTATACGGATACCACCATCTTGTTTCTTTATAGTAACATTAGGTTTGTCCAAATATTCTTTGTTTATACTAATACCTTTTCCTTCTATGTTTGCAATACAAGTTCCCTTGTCTGAATCTATTATTAAGAACATAGTGGCATTCTTAAATGGGTATGTTCTAGAGATATCATAGATAAAATTGTTTATAGCAAGTGCAAATGGATAGGATACATCTTCTTTGGAAAGAATAGAGTAGCCAACATTTTCAAATCCAATACTTTTTATATCATGAGAAATAACATTTAGTAGGAGTGAGAAAGCATCACTTGTAATATTCTTTTGTTCTTTTGCATTTAAAAGCAACATACATCTTTGCTTCATATATCCAAGAAGGAAAGCAATTGTTCCAAGCTTTTGTTTGCACTCTTTATTATTTTTTGTGGTTATCTCATCTGGAAGAGTATTGAGAATAGATAATAATTCTTCCTTTGCTTTTCCAATACTTTGTTCTATCTCGTTTGTAATTTGGAGTCTATATGTTAAAGAGGATTGTCTAGAATAAATGTCTATCATATTGCTAAGTAGTGCATTAGTTTCTTCTAGTTCTTTTGCTTCAGTTGTTAGTTTCTTTTTAAGTTCTAGTAATTCTGTTAAATCATCTTCAACAACAACATAGTACTTTCCAATATCCTTTCTTACATATTTTTTATTTGGATTATTTTCTTTGTATGAGGATTCACTAAATTTTGTACTTCTATATATAGCCACATCCTTTTCGTTGTAGATACACATAGGAAGGGAAGACTTTCTAAAGTTTGTAATATAACGTCCATCGTTTTGTACAATACCAGAGTCTAACATTGCTTCTATCATGGCATGTACAAATATTACTATCATCAAAGCGAAGTCTCTTAAAATAGTTGTATTTCTAATAATATCTAAATTTAGAGCATAGAATACAGCATATACTGCTCCCAACGCTAAGACTAATAATGGGAATATAATTTGCTTTGCACTAATTTGTTTGCTTGTTCCAATTATTAATAATATAAATGCAACTAAAGATGTCGCTCCAATATATCCCATAGAGAAATAGTGTGCATATCCGTAGTTATATGTAATGTTGTATATATCAGATCCAGGAGCAACTGGCACATATTTTATGTTTTTATATATGAGATTATGAAAGTCATTTGTAAATGCAAAAATAACAAAGATTGCAACCACAGCAATTAATATTATATAAAGAGCATTTTTCCCTTTGAATTTAGGATAGAATGTTTCAATAACTAATACTAAGAATAGAGCAGGTATTGCATTCATTGGAAGGTAATAAGCATAGTCTAAATATAATTGGAGATTGTCTATATGTATAAGCCATTTCATAAATCTTAGTACAATCCATATTAGACAAAGAACCATTATAGAGAAAATAATATAATTTTGTTTGTTGTATTGGACTCTATATATCATAGAAGTGCCCCAAATAAGAAGTATAAGTTCTATAATAAGAGCAACAACGTTATAGGCTCCACCGCCTTCAAGCATTCCTTTTGGGAAAACCACAGCAAGTATAAAACTGAGTGCAAAAATAGCGCACACAGCAATTGAAATGTATAATGGTTTTCTTATGGTTTGCATTTTACTTTGTAACAATTAATCCTGTAGAAACAGCATATATAGCAACTCTTGCCATAGATGAGAATCCTGTCTTAAGTAATATATTTGAAATATGAGCTTTAACAGAGGATTGAGACATATATAATTCCTTTGCAATAGCATCTCTATCTTTGCCAGAACAATATAGGCGTAGTATGGTTAATTCGGTTTCTGTTAGAGAAGAAAGGAACATGTCTTTTGTTTTGTCTGTATTAGGGAATACACTATATCCTTCGTATGTGTTTTTAATAACATTTATAAGCTCTTCTGTGGAAATGTTTTTGTATACAAAAGAGTGTACGCCAACTTTCTTTGCTTTCTCCATAAAAGTGATATCTGGGAATCCAGTAATTGCAACAATTTTTATATCAGGAAATTCGGATACTATATCTTTCACCATATCCAAAGCATTGTTTTTATCTTTGGTAATAATATCGGTTAAGAGTAAGTCTGCTTTGTTGTTTCTTAAGGTTTCTAAAATATCTAATGAATTGGTTATGGATTTAACAACTTCAAATGTTGGCTCTTTAGAAAGAGATATTGTTAAACTCTCTAAAAGTATTTGTTGGTCTTCACAAATGACGATTTTCATAATGATTCCTCGTAATTTTTAATGCAATTATTATAACATATTTTATATAACCCATACAATTTTTTATTATTTTTGATATAATAATACTAACAAAAAACTATAGGAGTGTATTATGGCATACGTAAAAACAGATAAAGAAACAGATTATGTAGCAATTGAAATGGAGAATGGAGACAGAATGGTTGTGGAATTAGATACAAAAGGTAATGCTCCAATAACAGTTCAAAACTTTAAGGATTTAGTATCTAAGAAATTCTATGATGGTCTTATCTTTCATAGAGTAATCTCTGGTTTTATGATTCAAGGTGGAGATCCTTTAGGAACAGGTATGGGTGGATCTAAAAAAGAGATTAAAGGTGAGTTTGCTATTAACGGAGTACAAAACGCAATTTCTCATAGAAGAGGAGTTATTTCTATGGCAAGAGCAATGGATCCAAACTCAGCATCTTCCCAGTTCTTTATTTGTCATGCAAATGCAACATTCTTAGATGGACAATATGCAGCTTTTGGAAAGGTTGTAGAGGGAATAGAAGTTGTAGATAAAATAGCAGCAATTAAAACCAATGCTATGGATAGACCACTAGTAGAGCAAAAAATGAGAAGCGTATACTTTGTGGAATAGTATATAAATTGTTATATAAAAAATAATGGGCAACAATTGAACTGACCCCTGTCAAGTGGACAGAATAAAAAATAAAAAATAATTTAAGCATGGCTTCGAAATTCAATCGGAGTCATGTTTTTTAATCCCTTTTGAAATCTCTTGTTGTTGTAGTAGAAGATATATTTATCAATAGCATCTTTAAGTGTATCAAAGTCGCTGAACTTATTAAGGTAATACATCTCGGATTTAATTATGCCCCAGAATCCTTCCATGGGACCATTATCAATACATCTTGCAACTCTAGACATACTTTGTGTACATCCTTGATTTGTTATTTTTGTATTAAACATCCTAGAAGTGTATTGAAAACCTCTATCACTATGTATCATTGGTTTTGCTGTAGGGTTATTCTTAATGGCTTTATCAAATGTCTTAAACACTAATTCATTGTTATTTGAATGTCCTATCACATATCCAACAATGCTTCTATCATAGAGATCTAACAGTGCACTAAGATAACATTTCTTATTCCCATATTTGAATTCAGTAACATCTGTTAGCCATTTCTCATTTGGTTTAGAAGCCTTGAAATCCCTATTTAATATGTTTTCAGCTGTCATCTCTGGAGTATATTTTCTATACCCAGGTCTTGTTCTTCTAATCTTGGCTTTTATTCCTAGAATATTCATAATTCTATGGATTCTTTTCTCATTATAATTCGTTTGATTTAATCTGTTTATAAATAAAGTCATACGTCTATATCCCAGCGTATGATTGAATAAATTATCATACTCTAACACAATCTGAGAGAGCTCTAAATCTTCTTGTTCTTTCTTTGGGATGTTTCTCTTTAAATACTTGTAATATGCGCTCTTAGAGACTCCTAATGTCTCACAGCATTGTCTTATAGACAATTTATCTTTGAATAACTCTATCGCTTTGTACGAGTCTTCTTCTTGAAGTCTTGTAAACGTTCTTCCTCTAGAGAGATTTTTTTTTGAACTAATTCTCGTTTTAATTTCTCAAGTTCTAATTCTTTCTTTAATCTTTCGTTTTCTTGTTGAAGTTTTTCTATCTCTGTTAAAGGTTTTTGGGCTTTTCTTGTCTTGGCATCCATTATGCCTTCATCACCATTTTTGATGTATGCTTGAACCATTGCATATACTCTAGAATATGGTAGTGAATATACCTTTGCTGTTTCTTTATAGTTCTTATCATGTGCTAGACAATAATGCACTATTTCTTTACGTTCTTCATAAGTGGTTCTTCGTCCTTTCATAGAATACACCTCTGGCATTGGATTCCATTCTGTAATTATACCACTTTTATATTCTTTTAGCCATTTTCGCAACACACCCACAGTAATGCAAAATTTTGAGGCAGTTGTATCCATACTCCCATGTTCAAAATAATAATCTATTACTTGTTTTTTGAATTCAATTGTGTATGTCCTATGCCTTGTTGTATCTCTGAAAAAATCTTCACCATTCTCTTTGTATCCAGTCGCCCAACGTAAAATGCTGTTCTCATTGCACCCAACCTCCCTAGCTAGGGAGGTGCATCCTATTCCTCCTTCTAAATACCTTTTAACTATCTTAATCTTTTCTTCTTTTGTGAACTTCTTTCTTCTATCCATATAAAAAACCTCCAAAGCTTTTACTTTTTCAAGTGTCCACCTTGGAGGTATCATATCA